>CAYVBN010000647.1:0-5826 GCA_964449645.1 uncultured Hyphomicrobiales bacterium | reverse complement strand
GCGGCAGGCGTGCGACCGCCTCGGCAATGGGCGGAAACCGCTTGCTCCAGTCGAGGTTCTTGCGCGTCTTGAGGGCGACCTTGCCGTGGTCGAGCCGCGCCTCGATGCGGTAGCCGTCGAACTTGATCTCGTGGACATATTCCGGATCGTCGGGAGCCGTGTCCTTGAGAACCGCCAGGCAGGGGGCGACGAAGTCGGGCAGCGCACGCTTGCGCCCACGGGCGGCGCCGTCCTCGGTATCGGCGGCCGTCTTGCGTGTCTTGCGGGAGGCCGTGCGCGGCTGCCGGGCCGACGAACGCCGCGGCTTGGGGGCCGGTGCGCGGGCGCGGACCGGGCGTTTGCCTTGGGCGATCTCGTCCATGGTGCGGCCGGTTGCGGCCGAGAGCGGTTGCTCTTCGAGAATGTCGGGGTCGCCGGGCGTGCGCGCGGCCTCGTCGTCCGATTTGATGAGCAGCCACGGCTCCTGCCGGTCGCCCGGCTTCTTGCGCATGCGCACGAGATGCCACACGCCGTGGAGCTTCTCGCCCTCGAGCCGGAACGACAGATGGCCCTTGCGATAGCCGGCATGCGGATCGCCCTCAGGGAACCAACGCCCGCGGTCCCAGATCATCACGGTGCCGCCGCCGTATTCCCCCTTCGGGATCGTGCCCTCGAACTTGTTGTACTCGATCGGATGGTCCTCGACGTGGACTGCGAGCCGTTTTTCGCCCGGCACCAGGCTCGGACCGCGCGTAACGGCCCAGCTCTTCATGGCGCCGTCGAGCTCAAGCCGCAGATCGTAATGCAGGCGGCGCGCCGCGTGCTTCTGGATGACGAAGCTGTCGCCGCCCGGCCGGCCGCGCTTGCCGCGCGGTTCGCTCGTCACGTCGAAATGGCGCTTTGTCCGATAGGTCTGAAGCACGGACGTTCTCGATCCCGATCCCTTGGCGTCAATGGAAGGCGATCAAATGCTTTGGGTTCAATCCTAGAGCAGGATGGCTTTTTCTCGAACTGTCGTCCGGCTCTGTTTCTCTGATGCGCGCATGACCTTGTCCGAAAACCGGTCTCCGCTTTTCGGGATCATGCCCTCGACGAAAACGCCGGGAGCAGGGGGCGAGTTCCGGTATGATCGGCCTGCCGCCGTCCCCTGACGCGTCCACGATGAATGCCCGCCCGGGCACGCGCCGCTGAAGACTCGGCATCGAGGTGCGCTATAGAGAGACGCGCGTCCCTTCGGGCGCTGCGGGCAACTCGAACGGCAGAATGGATCGGGCACAATGGCAAAGGGGTACGATTACGTGATCGTCGGGGCAGGTTCGGCCGGCTGCGTGCTGGCCCATCGGCTGACGGAGGACCCGGCGGTCCGCGTGCTCCTTCTCGAAGCCGGCGGCCGCGACTGGCATCCCTACATCCACATCCCGCTCGGCATGGGCCGGATGCACGCCCGGCGGATGTTCGATTGGGGTCTGCAGACCGAACCGGAGCCCAACCTGAACGGGCGTCGGATCGAGGCGATGCGCGGCAAGGTGCTGGGTGGCTCGTCGTCCATCAACGTCATGGCGCTGACACGCGGCAATCCCGGCGATTACGACCGCTGGGCGCAGAAGGGCGCGCGCGGCTGGTCCTATGCGGACGTCCTGCCCTATTTCCGTCGCTGCGAAACCTGGGAGGACGGCGAAAACCTCTGGCGCGGCGGCTCGGGACCCGTCGGCGTGCAGTGGGCGAAGACCCGCGATCCGCTCTATGACGCCTGGATCGAGGCCGGCAAGTTGGCGGGCTTCCCGTATACGCCGGACTACAATGGCGAGCGGCAGGAGGGCTTCGGCCGGAGCCAATATTCGATCCGGCGTGGCCGGCGTTCCTCGTCGGCGGCCGCCTATCTGCGTCCCGCCCTGACGCGTCCGAACCTCAAGGTCGAAACCGGGACGCATGGGGCCCGTGTGCTGATGCAGGGGACCCGCGCGACCGGCGTCGAATATCTGCGCGACGGCGAGACGGTGGCGGTGCAGGCCGACCGCGAGGTCATCCTGTGCAGCGGCACGTTCAATACGCCGCAGATCCTCATGCTGTCGGGCATCGGACCCGCCGAGCACCTGCGCGGCCTGGGAATCGCTCCCGTCGTCGACCTTCCGGTGGGGCGGAATCTGCAGGACCACCTGGCCGTGCTGCTGATGTGGACGCGCAACGATTCGAGCACGTTCCGCAAGGAGATGCGCTTCGATCGCATGGCCGTGAGCATGATCCGCGCCCATCTGTTCGGCACCGGTCCCGGCACCGTGGTTCCGGGTGGGCTGCACGCCTTCATCAAGACGCGGCCCGAGCTGGCGGTGCCGGACATCGAGTTCATGTTCCGCGGCGCGCCGACGAACGCCCGGCTGTGGTTTCCCCTGATCAAGCCCGCCTATACCGACGGCTACGGCATCCGTCCGACGCTGCTGCATCCGGAGAGTCGCGGCGAAGTGCTGCTGCGCTCGGCCGATCCGCGCGATCCGGTACGCATCCATTATCGATTCTTGACGGCGCCGAACGACCTGCCGACCTTGCGGGAAGGCTTCCGCCGCGCCCGCGACGTCGCCTACCAGAAGCCGCTCGATCCGTTCCGCGGCAAGGAGCTCACGCCCGGACCGGCGGTGAAAACCGATGCCGAGATCGACGACTTCATCCGCAGGACCGCGATCACGGCGCATCACCCGGCCGGCACCTGCCAGATGGGGACGGCCGAGAACTGCGTGCTCGACCCCGACATGCGGGTGCGCGGCGTGCAGAACCTCCGCGTGGTCGATGCCTCCGCCATGCCCGACATGGTGTCCGCCCACATCAACGCCTGCGTGTTGATGATGGCCGAGAAGGCGTCCGACCTCATCCGCGGCAAGCCCCTGTTGCCGCCGGCCACGCTCTCCTGAGCAAGCCCCTCGTGCTTCGCGGCCCCTGTGTCGGAATGTCGCGCGTTGACGAGGGGTGAAGCATCAATGCTAGATCGGCGGGAATGAAGAACGGGGAGTTGGCGGCCGCACACGGCTGCTGCGAACCCGCCGACCAGGGGAGCGACAAATGAGATCCGCCTTTGACGCGCCGCGCCGCGGCGTGAGGTACGGCCAAGTGCATTCACGCGAGCGCTCGCGACTGATCGGCGACCGGCTCGCATTGCGCCATGCGGCCGCGCCGATGAGCTGACCGCGTCAGCTTCGGGCCAATCAGCAGCAGAAAATCGGGTCGGCCACGCCGCCGTCGGTGGCGGGGCGGGGCCGAAAAGCGGACGAGACAACGGGGCGACAGGGAATGGAGAGCATTTCGGGCGAAATCGTTTTCATGGCGACTTCGGCGGGCAAGGCATTCATGATGCTGATGGACCCGTCCCGCCTCATGTTTCTCGGCGCGGGGTGCCTGATGGGGTTGGTGCTCGGCATCGTGCCGGGCATCGGCGGCCTCGCCGGCACCGCCATGCTGCTTCCCTTCACGTTCAACATGGACCCCTATGCGGCCTTCGCGCTGCTGCTCGGGCTCGGCGCCACCACGGCGACCGGCGATCCCATTCCGGCGATCCTGTTCGGCGTGCCGGGCGGCGCGGCCTCGGCCGCCACCGTGCTCGATGGCTTCCCGATGGCCAAGCGCGGAGAGGCCGGTCGGGCGCTGAGCGCGGCCTACATGTCCTCGCTAATGGGGGGAATCTTCGGTGCCGCCCTGATGGCCGTCACCATCCCGATCCTGCGGCCGGCGATGCTGTTCATCGGCTCGCCCGAGCTGCTTGCGTTCTCGGTGCTCGGAATATCGATGGTCGCGGTGCTCTCGGGCAGCGCGCCGCTGCGCGGGATCACGGCCGGGTGTTTCGGCGTGATGATCGCCATGATCGGATCGGACCCGCAGACCGGGACGCTGCGCTGGACCTTCGATAGCCTCTATCTGTGGGAAGGGCTGCCGCTCACGCCCTTGCTGCTCGGGCTATTCGCGCTTCCGGAACTCTGCGATCTCCTGATCACCCGCGCGGCGATTGCGGCGGGCTTCGAGAAGGCGGACGTCTACAAGGGCCAATGGCAGGGCGTCCGCGACTGCTTCAAGCACTGGTGGCTGATCCTGCGCTGCTCGTGGATCGGCGGCGGCATCGGATCGATTCCCGGCATCAGCGCGTCGGTGGTCGACTGGCTCGCCTACGGTCACGCACTCAAGACCGAGAAAGGGGCGAGCCAGACCTTCGGCAAGGGCGACGTGCGCGGCGTGATCGCTTCGGAAAGCTCCAACAACGCCAAGGAGGGCGGGGCGCTCGTGCCGACGGTCGCCTTCGGGGTGCCCGGCAGCGCCACCATGGCGATCCTGCTCGGCGCCTTCCTGATCCACGGGCTCGTCCCCGGCCCCGAGATGCTGACCAAGAATCTCGACATCACCTACGCGATGGTCTGGTCGGTTGCGCTCGCGAACATCCTGGGCGCGGGCCTCTGCTACGCCTTCAGCCCGCAATTCGCCAAGCTGGCGACCCTGCGCTTCAGCCTCATCCTGCCGGCGGTGCTGGGCATCATCTATATCGGGGCGTTCGAGGCGACGCGGCAGTGGGGCGACCTGCACACGCTGCTGTTCTTCGGCCTGCTCGGCTGGCTCATGAAGCAGTTCAAATGGCCGCGGCCGCCACTCGTGCTCGGCGTCGTGCTCGGCGACAGCATCGAACGTTATCTGTTCATCTCCATCGAGCGCTACGGCGTGTCGTGGTTTGCCCGTCCGGTGGTGGCCATTCTGTTCATCCTGGCGATTATCGGTATCGTGCGTCCTCTCCTGCAGGACGTTCGAACCCATGGCGGCTGGAAGAACCTGCTGACCAATTTCGGCTCGCCGCAATTCCGTCCGCAGCAGCTCTTCACCATGTTCATGATCGTGGTGCTCGGGAGCCTCGTCGCGGTCGCGACGCAGTGGGACTTCAGCGCCAAGATCGTCCCGCTGGTGGTCGGGTGCATCGGCCTGATGATGGCCGCGCTGAGCATCTTCAACGACATGTGCCGCAAGCCGGCGACGCTCGCCGTCGAGGGCCTGGCGGCGCAGGCGCAGCACGAGGTGGAGCAGAAGATCCACATGGATCTCGCCTCCGACACCGACCATCTGCCGACACGGACGGTCGTGCTGCGCGCCGCCCGGTTCTTCGGCTATCTGCTCGCCTTCATGGGGGTGATGGCGGTGATCGGGCTCATCCCGACCGCCGCGGTGTTCGTGGTGTTCTTCATGCGCTTCGAGGCGCAGGAGCGCTGGTCGCTGGTGCTGCCCTACATGGCGATCCTGGTGATCGGAATCTACATCGCCTTCGATCTCTTCATGGCCGTTCCGTGGCCGCAGACGCTGCTCGGAACGCTGTTCCCCGCCTTGAAGGTGATCCCGTCGGTGTAGCGGATCTGCAAGCAGCCGCGGGACCGGCCCGGCCGCAAAACGAACGGGGCGCATGCTGCCATGCGCCCCGTTTGTTTTATCGGGATGTTCGCCCGGATGTTTAGGGCCGCCGGATCGGGCCCGCAGGCGCGAAATCAGGCTGCCAGATTGCCGAAGCGGATTAGGTTCTCTTTCTGCTTCTCGTTGCGCGGCGGCAGCCGGAACAGGCGCGCGGCGTTGCCGCCCAGGATGTTGTGCTTCGCCTTCTCGGAGAGGAACGGCAGATCGTAGATCGTGCTCGGCAGGTCGAAGTCCCAGTGCGGATAGTCCGATGAATAGAGGAGCTGCGTCTCCGCGTTGATCATGCGGAACGTGCACTCGAGCGCCTGCATGTCCTGGATCTCCATCGGCTGCGAGGAGTAGTACATGTCGCGCATGTAGTCGGACGGCTTCTTCTTCAGCGTCGGGCATTCCGAGGGACGCAGCATGTATTCGTGGTCGAGC
>CAYVBN010000646.1:0-6134 GCA_964449645.1 uncultured Hyphomicrobiales bacterium | reverse complement strand
GGGCGATCGCCCGGCTCGCGGCCGAGAAGGCGCTGACGGTGCGCATCGGCTACATGCTGTTCGCGCAGCGTCCGGGCGAGGAGATCGAGGACTACCGGCTCTGGACCACGCAGGTGAAAGCCGGGCAGGGCGACGATTACTTCCGCATGATGGGCGCGGGCGAATACATGATCTGGGCGATGCACGATCCGCCCAATTTCGCCAAGGAGGTCGTCGTGCCGCCCCCCACTGCGGTGGCGGCGCTTGCCGAAGCGATCAGGATGGTGGTGGCGGCGGGCTGGCCGTTCCGTCTGCACGCCAATTATGACGCGACCGCGCGGCGGCTGCTCGATGCGATCGAAGCCGCTCACCGCGATGTCCCGGTCGATGGCGTGCGCTGGGCGATCGATCACGGCGAGACCCTCTCGCCGCAGACGCTCGAGCGGATCGCGCGGCTCGGCGGTTCGGTGGCGATCCAGAACCGCATGTCGCTCGACGGCGAGCCCTTCATCCGCAAGTGGGGCCGGGAGGCGGCCGCCGACGCGCCGCCGGTCGCGCGCATTCGCCAGATGGGCCTCCACCTCGGCGGCGGCACCGACGGCAACCGCGCCGCGAGCCACAACCCGTGGGTCGGCATCGAATGGCTCGTGACGGGCAAGACCCTGGGCGGGACCAGGCTGCAGGGCGAGCATAACCTGCTCGACCGCACCGAGGCGCTGCGGCTCTACTCGGCGAACGGCGCGTGGTTCACCGGCGAGGAGGACAGGAAGGGAACCCTGACGGTGGGCAAATGGGCCGACCTCGCCATCCTGTCCGACGACTACATGGGCGTGCCTGACGATCGCATTTCCCAGCTCTCGTCATGCCTCACCATGGTCGGCGGCAAGGTGGTCTACGCCGAGGCGGAATACGCCGCCCTTGCCCCCGCGCCGCCGGCAGTCAGTCCCGGCTGGCTGCCGGTCGGCAGCTATCCGGCCTATCACCCGGCCGATCTCGCCGATGGCGGAAGCAAAGTCGCGGCCGCGACTCTGTCCGCGGCCCTGCCCACCATCGTGGGAGGCGACGGAAGCACGCTGACGCTCGGCTGCCTGTGCGGCCTCTTGTGACCGGCTGAACCGGGGCGCCCGCCGATTGTGCCCGGCCGCTGCGCCAAAACCCGCGGTTGCATTGCACCGCTCGCAACCCGTGGCATGCTCTGCTAAGAACCCCCGCCGCCGGACCGCCGCGCCGGGGCTCGTATTGCGAACGCGGCATAGGGTTTGCCATGTCCGACAGGTTGAACGTCATCGTGATCTGCGGCTCGCTCCGCAAGGGCTCGTACAATGCGGCGCTCGCGCGGACACTGCCGAGGCTCGCCCCTCCTGGCATGAGCATCACGCCGGCGCCGTCCTTCGCCTCCTTTCCGATCTACAATTTCGATATCCAGAACTCGAGCGGGTTTCCCGCGCCGGTCATGAGCCTGGTCGATGCCATCCGGGCCGCGGACGGGGTCATCATCGTGTCTCCCGAATACAACTGGAGCATTCCGGGCGGCCTCAAGAACGCCATCGACTGGATCTCGCGCCTCAAGGACCAGCCATTCCAGAACAAGCCCGTGGCGCTGCAATCGGCGGCCGGAGGCCCGCTCGGCGGCGCCCGCATGCAGTATCACCTGCGCCAGTCTCTGACCTCGGTCGACGCGGTGCTGTTCGGAAAACCGGAGATCTTCGTCACCTTTGCGGCGCAGAAGTTCGACGAGAAGACGCTGGAACTCAAGGACCAGCCGACGATCGACATCGTCAAGCAGCAGCTCGCGGCATTCGAGACGTTCATCCGCAAGTGGAATGGCAGTGTCGCGAAGGCGGCATCATAGGCGCCCTGTCTAACGACCGGCAGGGGACGGCCCCGGACGCCGCGATTCCGTCGCCGCTTCGAGCGCATGGCGGACCTGTCCGGCGCGACGGTTCATCCATAGGATGGAAGGACGAATTATATTATAGGTCTTGAAGACAATTATCCGGCCGAACAGGCTTATGGAGGTACGACATGGCGGTCGTGACCGCGAAGGAGCAGGCGGGCGGGAAGGGGCACAACGTGCAGGCTGCCCGGCAGGCCTACTACGACAAGATCTCCAAGTCCGACATGGCGCCGCTGTGGGAGGTGCTGAAGAATCTCGTCACCCCGCAGCCGAATCCGAAGGCGAAGCCGGCCTTGTGGCGCTTTTCCGAAGCCAAGAAGCTCGTCATCGAGGCGGGCGACGTGATCACCGCCGAAGAGGCCGAGCGCCGGGTTCTGGTCCTGGAAAATCCGGCGCTGCGCGGCCAGGCACGCATCACCGATACGCTGTTCGCCGGCATTCAGATGATTTTGCCGGGCGAGATCGCGCCGGCTCACCGGCACGTCTCCTCGGCCATTCGTTTCGTGCTCGACGGCCAGGGGGCCTACACGGCAGTCGAGGGCGAGAAGACGATGATGTCGCCCGGCGATTTCGTCATCACGCCGAACTGGGCGCCGCACGACCATGGCAACACGTCCGACAAGCCGATGCTGTGGCTCGACGTGCTCGACATGCACACGGTCAATTTCTTCGCCACCTCGTTCTCGGAGCACTTCGACGACAAGACGCAGCCGACCGGGCGGGCGGACGGCGACTCGCTTGCGTTCTATGGCTCGGGCGTGCTGCCGGACAGCGCGCCGTTTCATCTCAAGCGCAGCCCGGTCATCAACTACACCTACGCGCACACGCGCCCGATCCTCGAGCGACTGAAGAAGGCCGGCGACATCGACAAGCGCCACGGCGCACGGGTGCAGTACGTCAACCCGATCACCGGCGGGCCGGTGCTGCAGACCATGGGCGCACACCTCGCGCTGCTGCCGAAGGGCTTCAAGGGCGAGCCCTATCGGGCGACCGACGGCACCGTGTTCGTTTGCGCCGAAGGTCAGGGCCGGACCAAGGTCGAGGACGACGTGCTCGAGTGGTCGCACAACGACGTGTTCGTCGTGCCGGCCTGGAAGCGTTATTCGCACGAGGCGTCGAAGGACTCCGTGCTGTTCTCGATTTCCGACCGGCCGGCGCAGGAAGCGCTGGGGATTTTCCGCGAAGACGCGTGAGACCGGACGCGTGAGCAGGAGCGGGGTGGCGCGCCTCGCCACACCCGCTCTTTTTTTGAGATAGGCACGGTTTGGTCCGCCGACCGGTCCCCACGCTGGAAGACGTCAGGAACACGTTCTGATGCCGGCTTCGTTCGTTGTCGATGCTGTCGGGCAGCGCGTCGTCTTCGCGCCCGGGGCGCTGAAGCAGGTGGGCGACGAGGCGGGCCGGCTGGGCCTTGCACGTGCCGTGGTGATCGCCACGCCCGGAAGCGGCGCGCGGCTCGGCCGGCAAGTCCTCGACCTCCTCGGATCGCAGGCTGCGGGACTGCACGCCGAGGCGGTCATTCACGTTCCGCGTGCGGTGGCCGATGCCGGGCTTGCGGTCGCCCGCGACACGCGGGCGGACGGGCTTGTCGCGGTCGGCGGCGGCTCCGCCATCGGGCTTGCCAAGATCATCGCCCGCGACACCGGCCTTCCCATTCTGGCCGTGCCGACGACCTATTCGGGCTCGGAAGCGACCCCGATCTGGGGCACCAGCGAGGGCGAGCGCAAGACGACCGGCCGCGACGACAAGGTGCTGCCGCGCACGATCCTCTACGATCCGGATCTCACCCTCGGGCTGCCCCCGGACGTGACGGCGGCGAGCGCCCTCAATGCCGTCGCCCACTGCGTCGAGGGACTATGGATTCCCCAGCGCACGCCCGTTTCCGTCGCGTATGCCTGCGAGGCGGTCCGCCGGTTCCGTTTCCAACTTCCGCAAGCGGTCGCCGACGGGTCGGATCGCGAGGCGCGCGCCGAATGCCTCATCGGCGCTTGGCTCGCCGGCACCGTGCTGGTCGCCGGGACCGGCCTCCACCACAAGCTTGCTCACGTGCTCGGCGGCTTCGGTCTGCCGCATGCGGAGACGCACGCGATCATTCTTCCGCACGTCTCCCGCTTCAATCTCCCGGCCGCGCCCGAAGCGCGCGCGCGGCTGTGCGAAGTGCTCGGCTGTGACGATCCCGCCGGCGCGCTCGAATCGATGCTGCGCGGCTTTCCGATTCCGCAGCGGCTGCGCGAGATCGGCTTCACGCGCGACAAGATTCCCGATGCGGTGGCGCAGGTCGCCGCTTTGGGCATCAAGGAGCCGCGGCCGGTATCGGCCGAAGACGCGCGTGCGCTGCTCGAAGCGGCGTATTGAGCCCGAACGCATCTGGAGCGGTCCCCGATGCGCTGCAGCATGAACCGATGCTGCGCTGATCCGGGCCATTTGCTCCCGCGTTTCTCTGGTGCCCGGATCTGCAACGCGTAAGGAGTGCACCGCAGATCCTGAGGCATTCCAATCGCCCGCCCGCGAGGGACATGCGGAGTCTTGTGGACAGCCGTACATCGTCTCGTGGCATCGCAAGCCCGGTATATCTCGTCCCCGTTCCGGCCGTCTTCTGGCGCTTCCCGGTTGTGCTATGGTGACGGCGCAAGATGCAGGAAAGCATCGCGACAAGGGAGGAAGTGTCGTGAAGCGGACTCCGTCCAGTTCGACGTATTGCGGCGTGCATATCGGGTTGGGGTGCGCGGTGATCGCCTTGGGACTCGCGGGCCCGGCGCTCGCGCAGACCCAGAAGATCGGCGCCGAGCCCGAGGCGATGAACATGCGTCTCGTCGGCTACAACGACCTGCAGGCGCGCAGCGCCTATCAGCCGACCATCGCGCACCAGGGCGACCGCTACATCGCCTATATCGGGCACCACGGCGGCACTGATGCGGTGCCCGAGCCGATGAACCCGCTCACCGGCAAGCCCGAGTTCAACGGCACGTCGATCGTCGACGTCACCGATCCGGCGCATCCCAAATATCTCAAGCACATTCCCGGTCTCGAGGGAAACTACGAGGCGGGCGGGGCGCAGATGGTCCGCGTGTGCGACGGCAAGACCCTGCCGAAGGCCGACCACAGCAAGTTCTACATGCTCCGCGTCTTCGGCGGAAAGGCGCACGAGATCTGGGACGTGACCGATCCGGCCAATCCGACGCTCATCACGCGCGTGCAGGAAGGCTTGAAGGACACGCACAAGAGCTGGTGGGAATGCGATACGGGCATCGCTTACCTGGTCTCGGGCGTTCCCGACTGGCGCACCCGCCGCATGACGTCGATCTACGACCTGAGCGATCCGGCGCATCCGGTGAAAATCCGCGATTTCGGGCTGCCGGGGCAGCAGCCGGGCGCGACCGGGACCGTGCCGACCGAATTGCACGGGCCGATCTCGACCGGGCCGCAGGGCAACCGGGTCTATTTCGGCTACGGCACCAACAAGGGCGGCATGCTGCAGATCGTCGACCGCGAGAAGCTGCTGAACGGTCCCAAGGAGCCGACGCCCGAGAACCTGCGCTATCCGGAGGTCGGTCGCCTCGAAATGCTGCCGCTCAACGGCGCGCACACGGTGTTTCCGATGCCGAAGATGCCGATCGCGGAATTCGCCAACGACAAGGTCGGCAAGATGCGCGACATCGTCATGATCGTCGACGAGGCGATCGCCAACGAGTGCGGCGAGGCGCGGCAGATGGTGTGGTTCGTCGACGTGACGGTCGAGGCCCACCCGATGGTGATCTCGAGCTATACGGCGCCCGAGGCGAGCGGCCATTTCTGTGAGCGCGGCGGGCGCTTCGGCTCGCATTCCTCCAACGAGAGCATGGCGCCGGTCTTCTACAAGAAAGTCGCGTTCATCACCTACTTCAACGCCGGCGTGCGCGCGATCGACGTGCGCGATCCCTACCATCCGAAGGAGATCGGCTATTTCATTCCGGCGATCACCGAGGCGACCGACAAGCGCTGCGTCAAGGTCGACGGGCAGGAGCGTTGCAAGACCGCGATCCAGAGCAACAACGTCGAGACCGACGACCGCGGCTATATCTACGTGGTCGACCGCGCCAACACCGGCATGCACATCCTCGAATTGACCGAGGATGCGCGCAAGGCCGCCGGGCTGCAATAATGCTTCGACAGCGGCGGGCGGCGCCGGCCGTCCGTCGCGGGGTGTCTGGATTTGTTTGTTTGGAATCTGCCGCGAATACAGGACGCACCCACTCCCCGGTGGGGAGAGGGTAGGGTG
>CAYVBN010000645.1:0-4376 GCA_964449645.1 uncultured Hyphomicrobiales bacterium | reverse complement strand
GGCAGGGTGTGACGCATGTCGCCGACGCTCTTGCGCACGTGATACCAGATGTCGGGAATTTCCCTGGCGGTCGCGCTGCCCTTGAGATCGACGAAGATGGTCGTGATACCGGCACGCGTGAAGCTGCGCAGATTGTCGAGTTTCGGTGTCTCCTGCAGTGTGCGCTCGAGCCGCTCGGTGACCTGATTGAGCGTGTCTTCGACGGTTGCTCCCGGCCATGCCGCCTGAACCACCATGGTCTTGATGACGAACGACGGATCCTCGCTGCGGCCGAGCCGGAAATACGACAGAACGCCGGCGGCGACCGCGACGATCATCAGATATATCGTGAGGGATCGGTGCCGGAGCGCCCATTCGGAGAGATTGAACACGGCTACGGCTCCGATCCGACGAGGCGAACCTTCTGACCGGGATGCAGCGCCTGCACGCCTGCAGTCACCACGATTTCGCCGACGCCGAGCCCGCCGGAAACGGCGACCTGTGTCGGGTCGAAACGCAGCACGTCGATGTTGCGGATCGAGACCGTCTGGCTCGAGGGATCGACGATCCAGACGGCAGGCTGGCGATTGAATTTCGTCAGCGATGCCGCGGGGATCTGGATAACGGAGGCCGACTCCGTTTCCATGCGCCCGGTGACGGTCGCGCCGAGGCGCATGGCCGGCGGAGGATCGGTCAGGCCCACCTTGACCTCGAAGGTGCGCGTCACCGGATCGGCTTGCGGCGAGACTTCACGGACATGCCCGCTTGCCGTCACCGTCGGGTCGTCCGTCAGGTTCACGGTGATCGCAGGGTCCTGCGAGCCCGATCGGATCATCTGCGCCGGGACGTCGAAGACAGCGTCGCGTCCGTCCTTGCGGGCGAGCGTGGCGATCATCTGCCCCGGTCGGACCACCTCGCCGGCACGCGGCCCGACTGCGGTCACGACGCCGGGCGCGTCCGCCTTGAGTTCGGTAAACCCGACCTGATCGTGCGCGGCCTGGAGTTGCGCCTGCGCGGAATCGACCTGGGATTGGGCGGTCCGCAATGCCTGCTGGGCGCGATCGTGATTGGCGCGCGTCGTCCAGCCGTCGCGCAGGAGCTCGTCCTGCCGTTGGAACTGATTGCGTGCCAGGGTCAATTGCGCCTCGGCGGCGGCGAGGTTGGCCTGCGCCGTCCGCAAGGCATTTTGTTCGTTCTGCGCCTCGAGCCGGGCAAGGAGCTGGCCGGTTTCGACCCGGTCGCCGAGCTTGAGATCGTTCGCCGCAATCCGGCCTGCGATACGGAATCCGAGGACGACCTCATCCTCAGCTTCGATCCGGCCGGTCAAGGTGACCGGGACGCCTGCCTCGCGCTGCTCGACCGCGATGCCGCGGACCGGCCGCGGGGGGCGCGCTGTGTCATCAGCCGCCGGTTGGCACGCGGCGAGCAACGACGCGACGAGCATTGCCGGAAACGCCGGCGGCGAGAGGAGGTCTCGTGCCGTCCGCCTGCCGCCCAGCTCCCGGAAAGCCGTAGCCAAACTCTGATCCTCGTTGCCGAGCGCCGAATCCGTCCGCCCCCGTGCGCAATGCGGTGCGATCCGCGGTCCGTCACGCCGCCTTGCTCAGCTCGGTCTTGAGTCGGTTTTCCGCTTCGGTGGAGAGAGAGGTTCGGAGAACGCGCGGCTTGTAGGGCTCGATCTCCGGAAGGACCTTGTCCTCCGTCACGCTCTTGAACAGGATAAAGAGCGCGGACGAGTCTTCCGGAATCGTCTCGCCGAGCTTCTTCACGAAATCATCGGGAATGCCGTAGTCGGCCAATGAACCCGAGAGGGCTCCGACTCCCGCACCGGTGATCGCACCGATCGCCAGGCCGGCGAGCGGATTGAGGAAGAGAAGGCCGACCAGCGTGCCCCAGAGTGCGCCGCTGCTGCCGCCTGTTGCCGCCCCGACGGCGGTGAGGTTGACGGCTTGCTTGATGTAGACCTTGCCGGTCTTTTCGCGCTCGACCACGCAGGCGTCTTCCAAGTCGATCAGATATTCCCTTTGCATCGACCGCAACTTGTTCAGCACGTCGTCGGCGGTATGAATGCCATCAAATCCGAGTACGACCAGATTGCTCATGTTGCGCTCCCAGGGGTCTACATTCCCCACGGCCATGCGCGCCATTCACTCGTGGCGCGTAGCAGCAGCGGTCAACGTCCACTCCTTCACCCGGAGGGGGTATCGGAGGAGGTCCCACGGTCATGAGCACCGCCGTCCTCCCACGCATGGCGAAGTCGGGATCGTTATGGTGGGCAGTGTCCGCGTCCGGCAGCAGACCGTCGAGTTGGCCCTTGGTCCAACTCGCCTCGCAACGCCGGCACCCTAAGATGCGTTCGGACAACGTCTACTGACCCAATCCGGCCTTTTCGTACACAAGCGAGCCAACGCAAGTGTGCGGAAGGTCTTCTGCGTCGGTCGGGAGCCGGGCTTCGCTCGTCCGGCACGGCCGACGCGAGGCGCGAGCGCGGGACGGAGAGAGGGTATGCGATCGCATCGGGTGAGACGGACGTTCCGCGATACCTCCACGCGCCATCGGCTCCATGCAGGTCCGATGTCCACCATTTCGTCCCCAGGTCCATTCGCAGGTCGCGCGAAAACCAAGCGGTCATCCGGGCGTCCCGCGGCAAGCGCGCGCGACTCGGTCCTGATCGATCTCGCGCTTCAGGGCGGCGGATCGCATGGCGCGTTCACCTGGGGCGTGCTTGATCGCCTGCTTGAAGAGCCGTGGCTGCGGATCGAGGCGATTTCCGGCACCTCGGCCGGCGCCATGAACGCGGCGGTGCTGGCCCACGGTTGGCTCGAAGGCGGAGCGGCTGGTGCGCGCGCCGCGCTTGACGCCTACTGGAGCCGCGTGGCGCAAGCCGCCCTGTTCAGTCCCTTGCAGCGGACGCCGCTCGACCGTCTGCTCGGACGCTGGACGCTCGACTCCTCGCCCGTTTTCATCGGCTTCGATCTCCTGGCGCGGCTCGTTTCGCCCTATACGCTCAATCCGCACGGCTTCAATCCGCTGAAATCCATCCTGGACGAAAGCATCGATTTCGAGCGGCTGGTGCGGTCTCCGATCAAGCTGTTCATCACGGCGACCAACGTTCGCACCGGGCGTGGCCGCATCTTCCGGAACGCCGAGATCACGCCGGACGTCCTGCTCGCATCGGCCTGCCTGCCGACGCTGTTCCAGGCGGTCGAGATCGATGGCGAGGCCTATTGGGACGGCGGTTACGCGGGCAATCCCACCATCACGCCGCTCGTGCGCGAAAGCGACGCGCAGGACACCATCCTGGTGCAGATCAATCCGCGCGAGCGTCCGGGAACGCCGCGGTCGGCCGGCGAAATCCTCAACCGCCTGAACGAAGTCTCCTTCAACGCAACGCTGATGAAGGAGCTGCGCATGATTGCGCTTTTGCGGCAGGCGGCGGATCCGGGCTCGGCGGAAGGGGCGCGCTGGGCGGTCATGCGCACGCACCGGATCATGACCGACATGATGACCGAACTCGGCTACTCCTCGAAATTGAACGCCGAGCGCGCTTTTCTGGACATGCTGCGCGCGGAGGGCCGGCGAGCGGCCAGCGCTTTCCTTTGCGATCATGCAAACGACGTCGGGCGCCGCTCGACCGCGGATCTCGACACGTTGCTGGCGGAGTGCTGAGCGATGGGCCTGTTCGGCATATTGCTCGCTCTCGGGCTGCTCGTCTGGCTCGCCTATCGCGGCTGGAGCGTGCTTCTGCTGGCGCCGGCCGTCGCGCTGGTCGCGGCGGCGGCCGCCGGGGAGCCGCTCCTCGCGCACTGGACGCAGACCTTCATGGGCAGTGCGGCCCGTTTCGTGGCGCAATTCTTTCCGCTGTTCCTGCTCGGCGCGCTGTTCGGCAAGCTGATGGACGACAGCGGTTCGGTGGAATCCATCGCCGGCTTCATGAGCGAGCGGTTGGGACCTCGGCGCGCCATTCTGGCGGTGGTGCTGGCGGGCGCGCTCGTCACCTATGGCGGGGTCAGTCTCTTCGTCGCGTTCTTCGTGCTGGCGCCGATGGCGCGCGCGCTGTTCCGGGCCGCCGACATCCCGAGCCGGCTGATGCCTGCGGCGATCGCGCTCGGAACCTCGACGTTCACCATGTCGGCGCTTCCCGGAACGCCGGCGATCCAGAACGCCATCCCGATGCCCTTCTTCGGAACGACGCCGTTCGCCGCGCCCGGTCTCGGCATCATTGCCTCGGCCGTGATGCTCGGCTTCGGGCTCTGGTGGCTCGGGCGCGCCGAGGCGGCGGCCCGCAAGACGGGAGAGGGTTACGGCGGAATTGATGTGGGCGAAGCGAAAGCCGACGACCAGTTCCTCCGCGAGCGCGCCACGAATGCGCACGCGTTCGATCCGACCGAGATCGC
>CAYVBN010000644.1:0-10398 GCA_964449645.1 uncultured Hyphomicrobiales bacterium | reverse complement strand
GCCGACGCGGATGTCCTGCGAGGGCTGAAGGAACAGATTGGCGCCCTGGACCTTCGCGAGTTGCGGGCGCAGCCGGTTGATGATCTCGCTGGCGCTGGCGTTGCGCTCGTCGCGTGGCTTGAGGGCGATGAAGAAGCGTCCGGTGTTGGTGGTCGAGGCGCTTCCGGTGCTGCCCATCTGCGAGCCGAAGGCCTGGACGTCCGGATCGCGCAGGATGACGTCGCCGAGCGCGAGCTGCAGGCGTTTCATCTCCTCGGGCGAGACGTGCTGCGCCGCCTCGGAGAGGCCGGTGATGAGGCCGGTGTCCTCGGTCGGGAAGAAGCCCTTGGGAATGTCGACGAACATCACCGCGGTGAGCGCCATGGTGGCGAAGAACACGCCGAGCGTGATGCGGCTGTGGCGCAGGGCGACCTCGAGGGAACGGCGGTAATGTTCGTACAGGAAATCGAATCCGCGTTCGACGGCGCGGTAGATGAGGCCATGCCCATGCGACGCCGGTTGCATGAAGCGCGAGCTCAGCATGGGGGCAAGCGTGAGCGAAACGGCCGCCGAGACCACGATCGAGGCGGTCACCGTCAGGGCGAATTCCCGGAACAGCCGGCCGATGATCCCGCCCATCAGCAGCAACGGAATGAACACCGCGATCAAGGACAGGCTGATCGAGAGAACCGTGAAGCCGATCTCGCGCGAGCCCTTCAGCGCGGCCTCGAGCGGGGTGTCGCCCGCCTCGACGTGACGATGGATGTTCTCGACCACGACGATCGCGTCGTCCACCACGAAGCCGACCGAGATCGTCAGTGCCATCAGCGACAGGTTGTCGATGCTGAACCCAAGCAGATACATGGCGGCGAACGAGCCGAGCAGGGCGAGCGGCACGGTGACGCCCGGAATCAGCGTTGCCCAGACGTTGCGCAGGAACAGCAGGATGACCATCACAACGAGGCCGATCGTGAGCGCGAGCGTGAACTCAACGTCGCGCACGGAAGCCCGGATGGTCACGGTGCGGTCGAGGATCGTGTCGATCTTCACGGTCGGCGGGATCGTGGCGGCGAGCTGCGGGAGCTGCGCCTTGATCTGATCGACCGTGTCGATGACGTTGGCGCCGGGCTGTTTGAAGACCAGCAGCAGCACGCCCGGCTTGTTGTTCTGGTAACCCGCGACGGTGTTGTCGGCCGCCGCCGAGACCGCCTGGCCGACGTCGCGCACGCGGATCGGCGCGCCGTTCTTGTACGCCAGGATCACGTCATCGTACTGGGACGGAACGGTGAGCTGGTCGTTGGTGGTGATGGTGAAGCTCGACTGGGTCCCGTTGAGCGTTCCTTTGGCGGCGTCGGTCGTGGCGTTGACGAGCGTGCCGCGCACGTCCTCGAGCGTCAGTCCGGCGGCGGCGAGCTTGGCTGGGTCGACCTGGACACGGACGGCCGGCTTCTGCTCGCCGCCGATGATGACCTGCGCGACGCCGGTCACCTGCGAAATCTGCTGCGCCAGGAAATTGTCGGCATAGTCGTCGACGGTCGTCAGCGGCAGCGTGTCCGAATGCGCCGACAGGATGAGGATCGGTGCGTCCGCTGGATTGACCTTCCGGTAGGTCGGCGGCGTGGGGAGGTCCGTCGGCAGTTGGCGCGCGGCGGCGGTGATCGCCGCCTGCACGTCCTGCGCGGCCGCATCGATGTTGCGGTTGAGCTCGAACTGGATGGTGATCGTGGTTGCGCCCAGGGTGCTGATCGACGTCATCTGGGTCACGCCGGAAATCTGACCGAGACGGCGCTCCAGCGGCGAGGCGACTGACGAGGCCATGGTCTCGGGGCTGGCTCCGGGCAACTGCGCGCTGACGGACACGGTCGGAAAATCGACCTCGGGCAGCGGTGCGACCGGCAGGAACGGGAACGCGACCAGGCCGACGAACGCCAGCGCGGCCGTCAGCAGCGCCGTCGCGACCGGGCGGCGGATGAACGGTTCCGACAGGTTCACGAGCCGCCCCCCGCGGACGACGGCCCAATGGTAACCGTGGCGTTCGGCTGGAGCTTGTAATCGCCGCCGGTGACCGTGCGGTCGCCGTCCTGAAGACCGGACAGGACGATGGTCCGGTCGTCCGTGCTCGGTCCCGTTTTGATCGGATGGATTTCAGCGGTGTTCTGCGGTGTGATCACCCAGGCGTACAGGCCGTCGGGTCCGCGCTGAACCGCCGCCGACGGAATGGTCAGCACATTCTTGCGGGTCTCGATCAGAACCCGCGCGTTGACGAATTCACCCGGCCACAACGCCTCGTCCTGGTTGGCGAAACGCGCCTTCAGGCGCATCGTGGAGGTGGCTTGGTCGATCTGGTTGTCGATCAGGAGGAGCTTGCCGCTCGCGAGCTTGCGCTGGTTGTCCTGATCGAAGGCGTCGACCTCGACCGGTCCGCGCGCCATGGCGGCCCGCACCTCGTCGAGGAACTTGGCCGGCAGCGTGAAGACGACGTCGGAGGGCTGCGTCAACGTCAGCGTCGTGATCGGAGTCGTATCGGACGCGTGCACGATGTTGCCCGGATCGACCTGCCGGAAGCCGATACGGCCGTCGTTCGGAGCGATGATGGTGGTGTAGTCGAGCTGGGTCTGCGCGCTTTCGATCGCGCCGTCGTCGGCACTGATCGTGGCTTTGAGCTGGTCGACCTTGGCTTGCTGCAGGTCGACGTTCTGTTGCGTCTCGAAGCTCCTGCTTGCGAGTGTCTTGAAGCGGGCCAAGTCTTTCTCGGCGTCGATCAGTTGCGCCTGATCTTCCAGCTTCTTCGCTTTGGCCTGGTCGAGAGTGGCCTGATAGAGGCGCGGATCGATCTTGGCCAGCACGTCGCCTTTCTTCACGTGCTCGCCTTCGGTGAAATTCACCTCCTGCAGCTTGCCGTCGACCTGGACGTGGATGGCGACCGTGCTCGACGCCTGCACGGATCCAAGTCCGGTCAGATAAATCGGGAAATCCTGCCGGGTCGCGGCGGCGACCGTGACCGGCACCGGGGCGGGCGGTCGGCGCGGTTGCGTCTGAGCGGCACTCGGGCGGCCGGCAAGCCAATACCCGCCGCCCGCGGCGAGGAGGAGACCCACCACCGCGACGACCACGGCTGTCCGCCAGCCGCGCCGGCGTTCTGCGCGTTTCGACATTCGACGACCCACGGATGGCGCGCACATGCGCCGAGGCATTATCTAGGGGCGGCACCTTGCAGCCCTATGGCCACGACATGAAAAGAAGTTCATGTGGGCGCCAACCAACTCCGATCGTTTCTGTTTCGGGAGCCGTCGCGCAGCGCGCACCCCCGGCATACGATCTGATCCCCTGGCGAGGCGCGGACGGCTCGCGTTCTTCGCGCCTTAATATGGAACCGGCGGAAACCTCGGAGGTTCCTCCATCATTCCCTCGATCCCGCTATTGAAGCTTTGCGCCGGAGAGCCGGAGATTTCATTCCTGGCCGCGCATCTCGTCGAGGCACCGCTCGTGCACACCTGATCGCGCGCAACCGCGCGCTGAGTTTGTAGAACCCTCGCTGCTTTTGCGCGCGTCTGCGGCAGTGTGTTACCGGCCGCCGCAGGAGTTTGTGGATGTTTTTTGCCGCAGGACCAATCGCCATACTCAAATCCGCCTTCTTTGACCTATGTGAGTCGCGTACGCGCGGCGGTGACGGGCCATGCCGTCTGGGATCGCGTGAAACGAACCGAAACCTGATCCGAAGGGGGAGGCCGGTGCGCACGCGCCGGCGGCCGACGCCGTCGTATCCCCTGACGACGCCGGAGACGTGAACTGTCAGTCTTGTCACCAGGCGTGGTGGTCGAGGATTTACGCACCTCGCCGCCACCGATCACTCCTGCACAGCCGGCCGCGCCCAGGCATCTCACCTGTTCGCGACGCAGTGCTGTCGGGCTCGACTGGTTCGCGTTCTTCCTGGCGGACATCCAGACCGGATTCGGGCCCTTCGTCTCAATCTATCTGACCGGACAATCCTGGACGCAGGTTGACATCGGGCTGGTGCTCACGGCCGGCGGGCTCGTGGCGCTGATCGGACAAATGCCCGGAGGCGCCCTGATCGATGCGGTGCGCTCGGCGCGACTCGCGGCCGCGCTGGCGGTCGGCGCGATCTGCGTCAGCGCGCTGGCGCTTGCGCTGTGGCCGGTGTTCGGAGTCGTGCTGGCCGCCCGTGTGCTGCACGCGGGCGCGAGTTGCGTCCTCGGACCTGCGCTCGCTGCCATCAGTCTCGGCCTCGTCGGACATGCCGGGCTCGGCGAGCGTCTCGGACGCAATGCGCGATTTGCCTCGATCGGGAACGGCGTTGCCGCCGCCCTGATGGGCGCCTGCGGATACCTGCTGTCCAATCGCTCGATCTTTCTCGCCACGGCGCTGCTCGTCCTTCCGGCGCTGGCGGCGCTCGCACGCATTCGTCCGGCCGACATCGATGCGCCGTTCGGACAGGGCATTCCCAAAGAATGGCGGCCACGCTCGGCAGGCTTGGGGGAGCTTCTGGCGAGCCGGCATCTGCTGGTATTCGCAGGCTGCATGCTGCTGTTCCAGCTCGCTAACGCGGCGATGCTGCCGCTGACCGGGAGCCTGCTCGCGCTGCACGCCGGCCCCGTCGCCACCAGCGTGATCGCGGCCTGCGTGGTCGTCCCGCAGTTGATCGTCGCCGTGTGCTCGCCCTGGATCGGGCGTCAGGCCCAACGCCGCGGCCGGCGGCCCTTGCTGCTGCTCTGCTTCGTCGCGCTCGTGCTGCGCGGCGTCTGCTTCGCGCTCGTCGGCAGCTCCTATGCGGTGGTCGGGATCCAGGTGTTCGACGGAATTTCCGCCGCGGTGCTCGGCGTTTTGTTTCCGCTCATCGTCGCGGACCTCACGCGCTCGACGGGGCGCTTCAATCTCGCGCTCGGCATCGTTGGTAGCGCGGTGGGGACGGGTGCCGCGCTCAGCACCACGATCGCGGGTTATCTGCTCGACCACTTCGGTGCGACGACAACCTTCCTCGGCCTTGCCGGCACGGCGGGCGCGGGCCTGCTGCTCGTGTGGGCCGTGATGCCGGAAACGCGTCCGGATGCCGAAATCGCAGACGTATGATGAACCGGACGCATGACGGCGAACGCGCGGACGCGTGCGCGGCGCTGTAGTGTTTCGAATAGGCAAGATCGTACGGGACTTTCCTGCGCACGGCCGCAGATCGTGCACGCACCGTTTCGCGGTGCACGATGAAAAATTTCGTAAGACATTGTGACGAGCGGGAGGGACGTCGGCCCTAGTGAGGCCATACGCACCGGAAACCCATTGGGCATTCGCGCGTTGGCACGACGGTCGGGAGCCGAGTGCCGGTCGGGCGACACGCAACGTGCAACGACAGATGGGGAAACATATCCGATGGAGCAGCTTTGGCGCTTCGCCAATCGCCCGTTCGCCTTGCTCGGTCGCTACATCGGGATGCATCCCCTCTCGCATGCCGTCGTGGTTTCTGCTGTCCTGGCGGCCGTCGGCTGTTCGGTCGGCGCGCAGTACGGTGTCAAATTTCTGGTCGACACGCTGTCGCACGGGCCGAACAGTGATGCGTGGCTCGCCTTCGCGCTGCTGGCGACCCTGATCGCGGCGGACAATTTGCTATGGCGCCTCGCGAGCTGGATCGCCGGATCGACGTTCGTGACGGTTACCGGCGACGTGCGGCGTGATCTTTTCCGCCATTTGACGGGGCACGCGGCGAGCTACTTCGCCGACCGGCTGCCCGGCACCCTGACGGCGCGCATTACCGCCGTATCGAATGCCACCTACACGATCGAGAACATGTTTATCTGGAACGTCTTGCCGCCGTGCGTGGCGACGGCCGGCGCCGTCATTTTCGTCGCGACGGTGAGCGTGCCGATGGCGCTCGGACTGGCTGCGGTCGCGGGCGTCGCCGTCGCGGCGATGTTCCGCCTCGCGGCGGCCGGAGGGCCGTTGCACAACGAGTTCGCCGATCGCGCCGCGGCGGTCGACGGCGAGATGGTGGACGTCGTCAGCAACATGCCGCTGGTAAAGGCGTTCTGCGGGCTCGGCCGCGAGCTGCGCCGCTTCGACGAGAAGCTCGCCGGAGAGATGACGGCGCGTCGTCGCAGCCTGCGCCATCTCGAAAAGGTCCGCCTCCTGCACGCGGTCATTACCGTCGTGCTCACCGTCGCGCTTCTCGCCTGGGCGATCGTGCTCTGGCAACGCGGTCAGGCGAGCACCGGCGAGGTCGTGCTCGTCTCGACGCTCGGCCTGTCGGTCCTGCACGCAACCCGCGATCTCGCGGTCGCGCTCGTCGACGTCACGCAGCACGTCGCGCGCCTCTCCGAGGCGCTCTCGATCCTGCTCGTGCCGCACACGCTGCGGGACCATCCCGAGGCGGCGCCGCTCGCCGGCCATGGGACGAGCGTCACCTTCGAGGGCGTCACGTTCAGCTATCCGGACGGACGCCATATTTTCGAGGACTTCGACCTCCGACTCGAGCCGGACCAGCGGATCGGGCTTGTCGGGCACTCGGGCAGCGGCAAGTCGACCCTGTTCGCGTTGCTGCAGCGCCACTACGACGTGCAGGGCGGCCGTATCCTGATCGGCGGTCAGGACATCGCCCGGGTGACGCAGGAAAGCCTGCGCGAGGCGATCGCCGTCGTGCCACAGGACGTTTCGCTCTTCCATCGCTCGGTCATGGAGAACATCCGCTACGGACGGCCGGACGCGAGCAACGAGGAGGTGCTGGAAGCCGCCGCCGCGGCCTCCTGCGAGAACTTCATCAATTCTCTACCCCAGGGCATCATGACCGTGGTGGGTGATCGTGGCGTCAAGCTCTCTGGGGGGCAGCGCCAGCGTATCGCCATCGCACGCGCCTTCCTCAAGGACGCGCCGATCCTGCTGCTCGATGAAGCGACCTCCTCGCTCGACAGCCAATCGGAAGAGGAGATCCGCGAGGCGCTGCTGCGGCTGATGCGCGGACGGACCGTCATCGCCATTGCGCATCGCCTTTCCACCTTGCGCAGCTTCGACCGCATCGTCGTGCTCCATGCCGGCCGGGTGGTGCAGGATGGACCGCCCGAAGTCCTGGCGAGCTGCCCGGGACTCTATCGCGAGCTGCTGCGCCGCCAGGAAAGCTGGCTGACCAACGAGGCGGCGTAACGGTTTATCATGAGCCGGCGCGTCGTTTCTTGAAACGGTCTCGCACTACGGGCCTTCCGAAGATAGCTGCTCGAGCACGGCATACGCTGCCGTGACGCGCGCCGGGATGGGGAAGTTCTTGTTCGCCAGCATCACGATGCCGATCTTCTTCTCGGGAACGAACGCCACATAGGCGCCGAACCCGTTCGTCGAACCGGTTTTGTTGAACAGTGTCGGGCGCGAGGGAGTCTGCGGCGGAATGAGCTCCCTCGCAGCATTGGCCTGCAGGCTCATCTTGCCTGAGTTGCCGGCCAACAGCCGGTCCAATGTGATCGGGTAGGGGTATTGCTCCCAACCAAGTCCCTGCATCATCTCGCCGATCTTGAAATACCCGACGTGCGTGCCATCGATGGCGCGCCGCAACGGCGGCTCGACAGTTTCCGGCCGGATATTGGCTTCGACGAACCGGATCATATCGGCAGCCGTGGATTTGATCCCGTAGGCTTCGGCATCGAGAACGCCCGGACGGACCCGGGTCGGTTTGTTCGATTTGTCATAGCCCCAGGCATAGTTGCTCATCTCCGCCTGAGGCACCCGGATGTAGCTGTGGCTGAGATCAAGCTTTGGGAGGAGTTGGGTCTCGATGAGGTCTGCAAAGTTGCCGTTCATCGCCAGGCCGGCGATGTATCCGAGAAGGCCGATACTCGGGTTGGAGTAGCGCCGCTGCGCACCCGGCGGGGCGGATGGCTTCCAAGTCCGGAAGTAGGTCAGCATCTCGGCGTCGTTCGTCACGCCATCGGGGACCTGCAGCGGTAGTCCGCCCGCCGTGTAGGTCCCGAGATTGAGCAGGCTCGCCTTGTCGATCGCCGTGTGGCGCAACTGCGGCATGTATTTCCCCGGGTGATCGTCCAAGGAAATCGCGCCAATGGTTCGTGCATACGAGACGAGCGTCGCGGTGAGCGCCTTGCTGACGGAGCCGATCTCGAACAGCGTGTCCTTCGTCACCGGCGTCTTGCTGTCCTTGGACGCAACCCCATAGCCGAAGAAATACGATTTGCCGTCGGCCGTCACCGCCACGGCGATTCCCGGCACGTCATAGGCGTCCAGGAGCGGACGAAAAGTTCGCCCCACGACGGCGGTGATCTCCGCGTCACGACCGGCCGCCTGCGCCGGGATCGCAAGCAAACCGAAGCAGGCGATGGCCAGGGCGAGCGGCGCGGTTGCGCGTGTCGGAACAGTCAATTGCGTCCTCTTCGGCTGGAAATGACGCGTGCAGCGCGACAGCGCCCGGAGATCGATCCGACCAGAGGGTCGGATATGACGGTTTGATATTGCCACGACCCGGCATGGCAATTTTCTGTTCACACGATGACATCTCGGATTCTTCGGAAGCATTTGAAACAAATGCCATGCAACCGGAGGTGTTGCGCTTAATCGCCATGCGCCTAGTCTGGGCCCGACCAAATCTCGCTGGGGTTCCCAAGGGACTGATCGAGGCTTTTGCATGCGAAGAATTGTGATCGCCGTCGCTTGTTTTGGTCTCTTGCTCGGCACGCGAGAAAGTTTTGCTCAGTCTGCGCCCGCGTCCGATCTGCCCAATCCCTATCTTCTCCAATACCTGGCCGGCGGGAGCACGCTCGATCGCTACCTGCAGGCCGTGCGCACTCAAGTCGTTCGCCTGGACGCAGACGGGAACGGCATGCTCGATGCCGCCGATATCGAGGCTCACAATGCAGTAAACGCGGCTCAGTTTCGCACGATGTTCGCGAACCGCATCATGATGGCCGATCTGAACGACGACAAGGTGGTGACCGAGGACGAGCTGCGGCGGAAGTTCCTGTATGACCACCGTCAAACCTCGGCGGCGCTCCCGCGGGCCGCAAACATCAATAGCAACGCGGAGCAGGATATCAGCAAATATATGGCGGCCGACCTGAACCACGACGGCCGGATTACGTGGGACGAGGCGGTCGAGCTTGCCAAGAAGCAACCCGACTATGCGCGCACGACGACCTTCGGGCTCGGAGCTTCCCTCAGCAAACTGTTGGCGCTCGCGCCGCCAGGGAAAAACGCCATCACGATGGCCGAGATCGAGGAAGCCGCAACCGCGCTCTTCCGGCAAGTGGACACTGATAAGAACGGGACCATTTCGCTGGATGAACTGGATGTGGCGCGTCGTCGTCAGAACCAGGCCAGTGCCGCGTCCGCGATGATGCCCCGGGTGATTTGCGATGTTCCGAAAGCATCGGAGGCCGCAAAGGTCGTTCTGCTCGGCGCCTACCAGACCGAATCTCTGTCGAGCGTGACGCTCGGGTCGCAGGACGAGGTTGTCGGCCTGGGGAACGTGATCGTGGAGCCGGGAAAGGACCCGCTGTACATCGCGGTCGCGACATACGAGCCGACGATCTGGCGCTTCTACGGCGCGACCGAACGGATCGAGCGCGTCGTCGTGATGTCGAGCGGTGGCCGGGCAGATAAAGCGACAGGCAGGCGTGTGCCGCTGGCCGGTGTCGTCGGCCTTCCGGCAGAGCGGGTCAGTTTCCCGCAGGCTGTTGGTTGCCTCGGCTACTTCACCGCGACGCCGACGACGCAGTCGGCGGTGGCGTCCGGGGCGATCAAAGCCGCGGCCGGCAGAGCGCCCGATGTCCTGGCCGGGAAGTACGCCGTCACGGCGTTCAATGTCCCCTCCGGCAAGACCGAGTCCCTCGGGCAGGTGCGCGCCGGCAGTCTCCAGATCGTCCAGGGCGGCGCGACCTACCTCCTCGAGAACGGAAAGGTCAGCGTCGTGCAGCCTGACAAGAATATGGACCAGACGCTCTATCGCTTCCGGCCCGGCGGTGTTGTCACGGTGGATGCCAAGAATGTCGTGGCTTCTGCCAAGGCCGACGCCTACGAGGTCCTGCCGCAGGAGGCCGGATTGAGCCAGCTCCTCAAATCCGGCGTGCTGACCCGGAACGGGCAAGGCGAATACCTCATCAACAAGAAGATGAGATTCCCCGCGGGCCTGACGGGCGCGCATTCCGCCAAATTCCTGCTCCTGCGCGGGGTGCCGAAGCCGGAGGGGCAGCCAGGACACAGCCGGGTGGTCTCCGAGGAAACCGGCGAGTTCCTCAAGTTCGAGCCAGCGCGATAGCGTCCGGCCGGTCGTCTCCCACGTTGGTGGGAGCGTGAGCTTCACCCCTCGTATGCTGCAGTGCGGCAATGTAACACGGGCGAGGCTGCGACCTTAAACCGCCACAATCCCCAGATGGGAATGAACGTTCATTCTCACTGGGGGATCGCATGGCCGTCGTCGAG
>CAYVBN010000643.1:0-8833 GCA_964449645.1 uncultured Hyphomicrobiales bacterium | reverse complement strand
CGGCAGGGCCCACTCGGGCGTCGGCCCTTCGACAAAGAGGTCGAGATCGGCGCCGGCGGGCGCCGCCACATCGACGATGACTTTCTGCGGTTTCGTGCTCGCGTCGCGCCGGACGGTTCGGACGGCGAGCGGGCCGTTCTGCCCGAGGGACACGGGCTGCGGCACCCTGGCTTCCGCCGCCGACAGCAGAGGCTGCAAGGACGAAGAGCCGCCGGCAAGCGCGAGCTCCGCGCGGCCTTCGGCCGGCACGCACAGTTTCTCGCACACCGCATAGTCGAGCTTGAGATGCAGCACGACGGGCTTGGTCGCGTCCTGCGCGGCGATCTTCAGCGGAAAGACGATGCTGCCTTTGTAACCGATCGAGTCGCCTGCTTCGTCGGAGAAGCGATGGGGCGCGGGCCACAGCACCGAGACGGAGCGGACGTTCTGCGATCCGGCGAAGTCGAAGCGCGGCGGCACGCCGGAATCCCCCGGATAGCGCCAATAGGTCTTCCATCCGGGATCGAGCTGGATCTCGACCCCGGCGCTCACCGCGTCGCTGCGTCCCTCGCCGGCGAGCAGCCGCACACGCGCATGTGCGTCCGCGCTCCACACCGAAGCGTCGGCCGCCTGCGCGACCTTGACGCAGGCCGCGAGCATCACGACAGCGAACGCGAGAAGGCGGATCGAGGTTGCCATCATGTCGGATCGTCTAATATCAGGGTGCTTCGGTTACCATTGAATTCGCCGTGAGCACGGATCAAACCCGCGCCAAGTTTCGTTTCCCAAGGCAGCTCGATCGGGGTAACCTTTCCATATGCGGCTTGCACGCAAGAAGTCCGACAAGGCTCCGCGTCGAGGCTATCTCGACGGGCAGATGCTGATTGCCATGCCGAGCATGCGCGACGAACGCTTCGCGCGCAGCCTTATTTACGTCTGCGCCCATTCTTCCGAAGGCGCGATGGGAATCGTGGTGAATCACGCTGCGCCGAACATCAACTTTCCCGATCTCCTGGTGCAGCTCGAGGTCATCCCGGCGGCCGATCTGATCCAGCTTCCGCAGCGCGCCGAGACCGTGAAGGTGCTCAAGGGCGGACCGGTCGAAACCGGCCGCGGGTTCGTGCTGCACACGAGCGATTTCTTCATCGAGAATTCGACCCTGCCGATCGACGACGGCATCTGCCTCACGGCAACCCTCGACATCCTCAAGGCGATCGCCCGCGGCGACGGTCCGGCAAGCGCCGTGCTGGCGCTCGGCTATGCGGGCTGGGCGCCCGGACAGCTCGAGAACGAGATTCAGGAGAACGGCTGGCTGCACTGCACGGCCGACCCGGAGCTCATCTTCGGCACCGACATCGACGGCAAGTACGAGAGGGCGTTGAAGAAGATCGGCATCGACCTCGGCATGCTGTCGAGCGAGGCGGGTCACGCCTGACTTCACCCTCCCGACCGGGGAGTGAAAGCGCCGCCATCGCGGCGGCAACCAGATAAATCAAGTCAGTCCCGCTCCTCAAACAGGAGAGGACGCGGCGGTTCGAAACGCGGCTGCCGGACGCTGCCTCACCGGACCGTTTCCATCCGCTCGCCGACCAGAAGGCTGCGCACCTGCTCGGGCGTCATCGGCTCGCCGAAGGCGAAGCCCTGCACATATTCGCAGCCGAGTTGGTAGAGCTCGACGGCATCGGAGTCCGTCTCCGCGCCTTCGGCCACGACCTCCATTCCGAGATCATGCGCAAGCCCGATGATCGAGCGCAGGATGACCGGGCGCGTGCCCTTGTGCGTGGTGCGCACGAACGACTGGTCGATCTTGATCGTGTCGAATGGGAAGCGCTGCAGATAGGCGAGCGAGGAGTGTCCGGTGCCGAAATCGTCGAGGGAGAGCCCGGCGCCGAGCTCGCGGATGCGGTGAAGCATCTGCGCGGCGTGCTCGGGATTTTCCATCACCAGTGATTCCGTGAGCTCGAGCTTGAGCGTCCCGCGCAGCAGCCCGGAGCGCGCCAGCACCGTGCGCAGGTCGTGAATGAGATCCTGCCGCAGCAACTGGCGCGAGGAGATGTTGACGCTGGCGAAGATCGGCTCGCGCAGCCGCAGGGTGCGCTGCCACAGCCCGAGCTGGCGCGCGGTGCGCTCGAGCACGAACAGTCCGAGATCGGTGATGAGCCCGATCTCCTCGGCGATCGAAATGAATTCCGACGGCGACAGCCGGCCCATTTTCGGATGGTCCCAGCGCGCCAGGGCCTCGAAGCCCGCGACCGAGCGGTCTTCCAGCCGGACGATCGGCTGATACAGGATGGTGATCTCCTCGCGCTCGATCGAGCGGCGCAATTCGGATTCGAGCGTCAGGCGGTCGGTCTTGCGGGCGCGCATCGCCGGCTTGAACACCTCGATGCGGTCTCCGCCCATGCGCTTGGCGTAATACATCGCCAGCTCCGCGTCCTTGAGCACCTCCTCGACGTTGCTCGCCTGACCGTCGCCGAGCGCGAGCCCGACCGACGCGGTGAGGAAGATTTCCCGGTCGTTAAAGGTGATCGGCGCGCGCAGCGCTTTGTGCAGCGTGCCTGCGAAGGCGATGATGCGGGTCGGCTCGCGCTCCGACAGCAGGATCAGTCCGAACTGGTCGCCGGCGAGCCGCGCCAACGTGTCCTGCGGCTTCAGCAGGCGTCCGAGCCGGCGCGCGAGCGTGAGCAGGATCGAGTCGCCGACCGCGATGCCGACCGAGTCGTTGACCTGTTTGAAGCGGTCCAGGTCGATGACCATGACGGTCGGACGGACACCGGAATCCGCCTTGGCGAATGCGATCACCGCTTCGAGCCGATCGAGGAAGAGCTGGCGGTTGGGCAGCCCGGTGAGGTTGTCGTGCACGGCGTCGTGCAGCAGCCGTTCCTCGGCGGTCTTGAACTCGGTCATGTCGGTGAGCGTGCCGACGACGCGCACCACTTCGCCGTCGGAGCCGACCACCGGCCGCGCCTTGAGGGTGAGCCAGAGATAATGGCCGTCCGGCGTGCGCAGCCGGAAGTCCTGCACCAGGCGGCCGCGCCGCTGCTCCAGAACGCTGTCGAGCGAGGCGCGGAACCGGTCGCGGTCGAGCGGATGCAGCACTTCGAGCCACTGCGCCGCCGGTCCTTCGAGCATGCCGCGCCGCAGTCCCAGCAGCTGCTCGGTCTCCGGGCTGGTGAACACCTTGTCGGAGGAGACGTCCCAGTCCCAGATCATGTCGCCGGCGCCGGTGAGCGCGAGCGCGCGGCGTTCGATGTCCGACACGATCCCCTGCGTGACGCCGCCCGCGAAGGCGTGCTGCATCACGGTGAACCCGATCAGCATGACGATGAGCACGAGGCCGCCGAGCAGCGCCGGTCCGACAATGTCGTTCGTCACCGCGCCGACCACGGTGAGGCCGGCGGCGAAAACCCACACCACCAGCAGGAACCAGGTCGGGATGAGCAGGACGGCGCGGTCGAACCCGTGGGTGGAGAGAAAGACGACGAGCGCGAAGCCGAGCACGGCGACAAGCGCGAGCGAGACGCGCGCGATGCCGGATGCGACCGCCGGGTCGAACAGCGCCACCGCCACGAGCGCGCCAAGCAGAATGAGCCAGCCCGCCGTGATATGCGCGTAGCGGACGTGCCAGCGGTTGAGGTTGAGATAGGCGAACAGGAAAACGAGCAGCGTCGCCGCGAGGATCGCCTCGCCGGACGCGCGCCAGATCCGTTCGGCGCCCGACGACATGTCGAACACCTTGCCCCAGAACCCGAAGTCGATGCCGATGTAGACGAGCACCGCCCAGCCGAGCGCGGCGGCCGCCGGAAACATCACGCTGCCCTTGACGACGAACAGGATGGTCAGGAAGAGCGCGAGCAGCCCGGCGATGCCGATAACGATGCCGTGGTAGAGCGTGAAGCTGTTGATCTTGTCCTTGTAGGCGTCGGGTTCCCACAGATAGATCTGCGGCAGCTTGTCGGTGCGCAGTTCGACCACGTAGGTGATGACCGTGCCGGGATCGAGCGTGATGCGGAAAATGTCGGCCGTCGCGTTCTCCTGCCGGTCAGGACGATCGCCCGAGCTCGGCGTGATGCTGACGACGCGCGACTGGCCGAGATCCGGCCACAACAGGCCCGATCCGACCATGCGGTAATGCGGGACCACGATGAGGCGGTCGATCTGCTCGTCGCCCGAATTGGCGAGCGCGAAGACCGCCCAGTTGTTGCTCGCTTCGCGCGCGCGCACCTCGATGCGGCGGATGATGCCGTCGGGACCGGGCGCAGTGGAGACCTGGATACGGTCGCCGTCGGTCTTCTGCCGCTCGACCGCGTCGGTGAGGTCGATCGCCGGCACGTCGCTGCGCACGTTCACGGCTTCCACGGCACGTGCGGCGGTGGCGCCGATCAACGCGATGATCAGGAGGGCCACAGGGTAGGCGGCACGCAGAAATCGCAAACGTCGACCTCCGGTCCGGGCCACCCCGGGACATCAGGCTCGCTCAGGGGGACAGGCAAGAAGAAGGATTTACAGGGATATGTCCGCCAAGGTCAAACGCTCAGCACGATCTTGCCGATGTGCGCGCTCGACTCCATGCGGGCATGCGCGGCGGACGCCTGGGTGAGCGGAAAAGTCTTGTCCATCACCGGTTTGACGCGCCCTGCCGCAATCAGCGGCCAGACGTTCTGTTCGACCGCACGGGCGATCGCCGCCTTGTCGTCGTTCGAGCGCGCGCGCAGCGTGGAACCGGTGTGATGCAGCCGCTTGAGCATGAGCCGGCGGAAATCCACGGTTGCGCGCGGAGAGCCCATGAAGGCGATCTGCACGATGCGCCCTTCGACGCTGGCCGCCTCGTAATTGCGCTCGATGTAATCGCCGCCGACCATGTCGAGAATGAGGTCGGCGCCTTTGCCGTCCGTTGCGCTCTTGGTGACGGCGACGAAGTCCTCGCTCTTGTAATTGATGGCGACGTCGGCGCCGAGCCGGCGGCAGGCCTCGCACTTTTCCGCCGAGCCTGCGGTGGTGATGACGCGCGCGCCGAAGGCTTTCGCGAGCTGGATGGCTGTGGTGCCGATGCCGGAACTTCCGCCGTGCACCAGCAGCGTTTCGCCCGCTTTGAGCGCGCCACGTTCGAACACGTTGTGCCAGACGGTGAAGAAGGTTTCCGGGATCGCTGCGGCTTCGGTGAGCGACAGGCCGGCCGGCACCGGCAACGCGTGCCGCGCGTCGGCGAGGCAATATTCCGCGTAGCCGCCGCCGATCACGAGCGCGGTCACGGCATCGCCGACTTGCCAGCGCGTCACCCCCGATCCGCAGGCCGCAACGGTTCCGGCGATCTCGAGGCCGGGAATGTCGGTTGCACCTTTCGGCGGCGGATAATGTCCCATGCGCTGCACGACGTCGGGGCGATTGACGCCCGCGGCCGCCACGTGGACGAGAATTTCGCCCGCGGCCGGAGCGGGAACGGGCCGCTCTTCCGGGACGAGCGCCTCCGGGCCGCCGGGGCTAGGAATGGCGATCACGGTCATGCGGGCGGGTAGGGTCGTCATCGGGCCGGTCCTTCGCGGGCGACACAAACGCGTGCGGGTCTCTTAATTGCCCCGGCCCGGTGTGACAACCGCGCGGGGCGCCGGTATCTTCGCCGGCGGAGAGCGCCGATGAACGACGACGACTTGCCCAAGAAAAAGCTCGCCCATGAAATCGGGCAGGATCTCGCGCTGCTGTCGGTCGAGGAGCTTGCGGCGCGCATCGCGCTCCTCAAGGAGGAAATTGCCCGCCTCGAGGCGGCGATGGCGGCGAAGCGCGCCTCGCGGGCGGTCGCCGATCAATTCTTCAAGAAGACGTGAGCGCGGGGCGCACGCAGCCGCCGGCGCATTCGTCTCCCGCGTATCGGCGTCCGCAAAATTCGTCGCGCCCGGGCCCTTCCGGCAGAACCTAAGCCGGGCGAAAAAAGCGCCCGGATGGGGGCCGGCCTTAAGGTGTCGTTAAGCTTTCTCCTTCATTACTGGTACGTCCACTTCTTGGACATCGAGTGGCTCCTGTCCACTCTGTTTGACGCCTCCCTGTTATCACTTCGAGCCGCCGGAAACGGCGGCTCCTTTTTTATTCCTCGCGCCAATTTGTCTCGAATCGGGACGGTATTGCGGCGCGCAGCAACCATATCGCTCGTTTTTCGCCGTGGCCGCTGGACAGAGGGGGGCGTGCTGGGCTTATCCTTGCGCGGTTAGTGAGGCGTAAACCATGTCGGATAAGTCCGTAGGCGGCGCCGAGCCGGTTCTGTTCGGAGAACGGCTCGCCAATTCGCAAGCCTTCATGCTCCTGTTTCGCGAGGGCATGGGCCTGGTGGAGGAAACCGCAGCCTATCTGGACGGACCGGGACGGCAGGACTCCAAGCGCCTGCAGCGCGCCGCCGCCCTCGCTTACGCCACCGAAAGCATGCGCCTGACGACGCGGCTGATGCAGCTCGCCTCATGGCTGCTGCTGCATCGGGCGGTGAACGAAGGCGAGATGACGCTCGACCAGGCCAACCGGGAGAAGAACAAGGTCAAGCTCTCGGTCGGCGATTCCGTCGACGAGCAGGTGCTCGCGATCCTGCCCGAGCGGCTGCGCGATCTCATCGCGCGCTCGAAGCGACTGCACCTCAAGGTCCGCCGGCTCGATGCCAGCATCCATCCGGGCGTGCTGCACGAAGCGCCGCTCGAGAACGTGGTCGATCAGCAGCTCGGCCTGCTGCGCGCGGCGTTCGAACGGCACGACGGCTGAAACGCCCGCGCTCGCGAGCGCTCAATTCGGCCCATCCAAGAGCACGAAGCTCCGCTCGCGCATCTTGCGGCGGCAGGTGAACGGTTCGCCGAAAAGCGAAAAGATCGTGCGCCAGTTCATAAGCTTGGCGCGCGATCTCGGCAGAACCGGCATCCACGTTTGCGGATCGCGCTCTCGGCAGGGCTCCGGCGCGCGGGGCGGCGAGACCTACTTGTTGTCGGTCTTGAGGAAGCCCGAGAACTTCTTCTGGAAGCGCGACAAACGGCCGCCGCGGTCGATCAGGTGCTGCTGGCCGCCGGTCCAGGCCGGGTGCGACTTCGGGTCGATGTCGAGATGCAAGGTGTCGCCTTCCTTGCCCCACGTGCTACGAGTGACGAATTCCGATCCGTCGGTCATCGTCACCTTGACAGTATGGTAATCGGGATGGATGTCGGGCTTCATGGTTCGCCGTTCCCGCGCCCAAATCGCGGCGCTTATCGCATTTTCGGTGACAGGAAAGTCGCGGCTCTATACATCACATGGCACTGCCGGACAAGGCTTTTCGGGGTGATCCGCCGGTCTCCGGCCGGGGCGGATTCACCAGGGCACAGGCCCTTCCCGCAGGCTCGGTATTTGTAAAGACGGGACCAGAATGAACCATGGAGTGAGCGCCGACGGGCGCGGTCTCGACCCGGCAGGACCTTCGGCGGCGCTCTCGGCCGCACCCTCGCGCACCGGCCTCAAGCCGCTCCTCGGCCTGCTGCCCTACCTCGCGCGCTATCGCGGGCGTGCCGCCGCGGCGGTCCTCGCCCTGCTGGTGGCGGCGCTCGCCACGCTGGTCGTGCCGATCGCGGTGCGGCGCATGATCGACTTCGGCTTCTCGGCCGAGCATGTCGCGCTCATCAACCAGTATTTCGCCGTGATGATCGCGGTGGCGGCCGTGCTCGCGGGCGCGAGCGCGCTGCGTTACTATTTCGTCACCACGCTCGGCGAGCGGATCGTCGCCGACCTGCGCGCCGCCGTCTTCGATCATCTGACCATCCTGTCGGCGTCGTTCTTCGACGAGGCGAAGTCCGGCGAGCTGGTGTCGCGGCTGTCCGCCGACACCACGCAGATCAAGGCGGTGGTCGGCGCGTCGGTCTCGATCGCGCTGCGCAATTTCGTGCTGTTCGTCGGCTCCGCCGCCCTCATGGTGTTCACGAGCCCGCGCCTGTCGGCTTTCGTGCTCGCCGCCATTCCGGTGATCGTGCTGCCGCTCGTCGCCTTCGGACGCGCGGTGCGCCGACGCTCGCGTGCCGCGCAGGATACGCTCGCCGACGCGTCCGCCTATGCGGCGGAGCTGATCGGCGCCGTGCGCACGCTGCAGGCCTTCACCAACGAGAAGCTCGCGGCCGCGCGCTTCACCGCGGCGGTCGAGCGCGCCTTCGTGGCGGCGCGGGACTCGACCAAGGCGCGCTCCGTCCTCACCGCGGTCGTCATCTTCCTGGTGTTCGCGAGCGTGGTGGTGATCCTGTGGGTCGGCGCGCAGGACGTCCTCGCCGGCCGCATCACGCCGGGGCGTCTCGGCCAGTTCGTGCTCTACGCGGTGTTCGCCGCCGGCGCGCTCGGCGAGCTCTCGCAGGTCTGGGGCGAGATTTCGCTCGCCGCCGGCGCGGCCGAGCGCCTTGCCGAACTGCTCGCCGTAGAGCCCACGATTGCGAGTCCGGCCCATCCGGTGCCACTGCCGAGCCCGGCGCGCGGGGAGGTGAGCTTCGAGAACGTCCGCTTCGCCTATCCGACGCGCCCGCAGAACCTGGTGCTCGACGGCGTGTCGCTGCGCGTGCGGGCCGGGGAGAAGATCGCGATCGTCGGTCCCTCGGGGGCCGGCAAGAGCACGATCTTCCATCTTCTGCTGCGCTACTACGATCCACTGTCCGGCAGCGTGCGGTTCGATGGCGTGCGCATTGCCGAGACCGATCCGTACGAGCTGCGCCAGCGCATCGCGCTCGTCCCGCAGGACGCGACGGTGTTCGGCGCGAGCGTCGCCGACAACATCCGTTTCGGCCGGCCCGGAGCGAGCGACGCGGAGATTGCGCGCGCCGCCGAGCTCGCGGCGGCCACCGAGTTCATCGCGAAGCTGCCGCAGGGGTTCGACTCC
>CAYVBN010000642.1:0-1580 GCA_964449645.1 uncultured Hyphomicrobiales bacterium | reverse complement strand
ACCGTCAACCGGGTGCTCTACAAGAAGCTGACGTTCGATCCGGACGCGCTCGAGCCGGTCGCCGTCATGTCGAAGATCCCGAACGTCCTGATGGTGCGCAACGGCTTTCCGGCCAAGACCGTGCAGGAATTCATTGCCTACGCGAAAGCCAATCCGGGCAAGCTGAACTATGCCTCGCAGGGCATCGGCACGACCTCGCATCTCACGGCCGAGCTGTTCGAGGAGCGGACCGGCCTCAAGCTCGTCCACATCCCCTACAAGGGCACGGGACCGGCGCTCAACGATCTCGTCGCCGGTCACGTCGACCTGATCTTCATGGAGCTCGCCTCGGCGCTGCAACTGCACAAGGGCGGCAAGGCGAAGATCATCGCCATCGCGGCGGACAAGCGCAATCCGGCGATTCCCGACATCCCGACGATGGCGGAAGCGGGCGTGCCCAATTTCGAATCCGCGACCTGGAACGCGATCGCGGCGCCGCCGAAGACCCCGAAGGCGATCATCGCCAAGCTCAACAAGGCGATCAACGAAGGGCTCAAGGCTCCTGAGGTGCGCGACCACTTCGAGAAGCTCAGCCTGGAGCCGGCCGGCGGCACGCCGGAGGACATGGCGGCGCTCGTCAAGGCCGACACCAAGCTGTGGGGCGACGTGGTCCGGGCGGCGCACATCGAGAGCCACTAGGACGCGACGCAGAATTCAATTCAGGGAATGGCGACGCGGCCGGCCCGGCGACGGGCCGGCCGTTTTGTTTCGCGAGCGGGCTCGAAACTTTCGTCTGTTTGGAGACGGTGCGGCTTGTTTGAAAGCCGTTCCATCGATCCGTTTGGCTGCCGCAGGCAACCTCACTGCCACTTACAAACCCACGCCGGCCGTTCAGGCGATGATGTCCGGCGTCAACTGGTCTTCGATGAAGGTGATGCGGTCGCGCAGCACCAGCCTGCGCTTCTTCAGCCGTTGAACCTGCAGGATGTCCGATCCGGGGGAAATCTGCAGCGCTTCGATCGCGGCATCGAGGTCGCGATGCTCCTGCCTCAGCCGCGCGAGCTGCGCCCGGAGCTCCGCTTCATCTTCTTTGGTCATGGCTTGCCGCTGCACGTCCGATTGTCACGCCACCTTAGGGGTCGGCGGCGACGCAGCCGAACGTCGCAAATTATCACGTTTCAGCGGCTTTGCCTTGCCACTCCGACAGCGGTGCTCTGGTGTTGAATATAGCGGATTTGCTGCACCGCACAATATGCCGCCGGTCGACTTCCCCGCCCCCGCGTGCCACAATTTCTGCGTCGCCATCTGACGTGAGGAGACCTCCCCTATGGCCATTCAATCGCATCTTGCGGAACTCGAACGACGGCATCAGGCGCTGGAGAACGAACTCGCCGAGGCGCTCCAGCATCCGTCGACCGACGATCTCCGGATCGCCGAGTTGAAGCGTCGCAAGCTGCTGGTGAAGGACGAGATCGCGCGCTTGAAACTCGAGGCCAGTACCAGCGTGCACTGAGCGCCCGATCGTCATATGGGTTCATGGATCGACCGCCGGCGCTCCGGATGAGAGCCGGCGGGTTTGGTTTTATAAAGAAGATTTTACA
>CAYVBN010000641.1:0-1500 GCA_964449645.1 uncultured Hyphomicrobiales bacterium | reverse complement strand
TCGAAGGCTGGCACCCCGGCTACATCGACTGGTGGCGCAACATGGGCCCGGACGGGTTTCAGGAGGCGCTCGTCTATCTGCGCACAGCCGTGTCGGTCGATCCGAGCGGCTGGGCGAAGTTCGACTACGTGCGCATGCCCGAGTACCGCTGGGGCATCCTGCTGGCGCCGGCCGAGCCGGGCCGCAAGGTGCCGTGCGGGCCTCATTATGGCGAGCCCGCTTGGCAGGAGGTGCCGGGCGAATATCGTGCCATGCTGCGCCGTCTCGTGGTGATCCAGGGCGACACCGAGCCGGCCTCGGTCGAGCAGCAGCGCCATCTCGGCAAGACCGCGCCCTCGCTCTACGACATGCGCAACCTGTTCCAGGTCAACGTGGAAGAGGGGCGGCACCTGTGGGCGATGGTCTATCTGCTGCACAAGTATTTCGGCCGTGACGGACGGGAGGAGGCCGACGAGCTGCTGCGCCGACGCTCGGGCAGCGAGGATGCGCCGCGCATGCTCGGCGCCTTCAACGAGACGACGCCCGACTGGCTCTCCTTCTTCATGTTCACCTTTTTCACCGACCGCGACGGCAAGATGCAGCTCCACAGCCTGGCGCAGTCGGGCTTCGATCCGCTGTCGCGCACCTGCCGGTTCATGCTGACCGAGGAAGCCCACCACATGTTCGTGGGCGAGACCGGGATTCGCCGCACCGTCGGGCGCACCTGCGAAGCGATGAATGCCGCCGGCATCGAAGACGCCTACGAGATCGACAAGGTGCGCGCGCTCGGCGTCATCGATCTGCCGACGATCCAGAAGAAACTGAACCTGCACTATTCGCTCTCGCTCGACCTGTTCGGCTCGGAGGTCTCGACCAACGCGGCCAATGCGTTCAATGCCGGGCTCAAGGGCCGCCTGCGTGAACATCAGATCAACGACGATCACCGGCTCACGAACGCCACCTATCCGGTGCTCAAGCTGGTCGACGGCGTCATCAAGCGCGTCGACGAGCCGGCGCTCACCGCGCTCAACATGCGGCTGCGCGACGACTACACGATCGACTGCCTGAAGGGCGTCGAGCGTTGGAACAAGCTGATCGAGGCGGCCGGTATTCCGTTCACGCTGACGCTCCCACACGTGGCGTTTCACCGCCACATCGGCGAGTTCCGCGACGTGCACGCGACGCCGGGTGGCGAGCTGATCGATGCCGCGACCTGGGAGCGCGACAAGCACAAGTGGCTGCCCACGGCGGAGGACGGCGAGTTCATCGCCTCGCTGATGAAGCCCGTGGTCGAGCCCGGCCAGTTCGCCGGCTGGATCGCGCCGCCACGCGTCGGCATCGACAACCGGCCGGGCGACTTCGAATACGTGAAGATCGACGCGTGAGGAAGGTGCCGCGCGCGCGGCCGAAGCCGCACCCGGCCCATGTCCGCGGCGGATTCAGCCCTTCGCGAGCTCGGCCGTGATGTGCTTGACCGACGGCGTGACGGTGGCGACGAACTGCGCCTCGCGCAGCCGGCGC
>CAYVBN010000640.1:0-16562 GCA_964449645.1 uncultured Hyphomicrobiales bacterium | reverse complement strand
CGATTTCGAGGCCCAATGCCGGCAGACTTTCCGCAACATCGAGAAGACGCTGGCCGAAGCGGGCGCCGCCCTCAAGGATCTCGTAACCATGACGGTGTTCCTGGCCGATGCGCGCCACACCACGCGAATGACCGAGATTCGAACCGACATCTTCGGACGCGACTTTCCGGCGAGCGCGGCCATCACGGTCACGGGCTTCGCCACACCCGAGATCCTGATCGAAATCCAAGGGGTCGCTGTCACGGACTAGCGCGTGATCCCGAAAAGGGGATGCGGTTTTCGGACAAGACCATGCCCGATCAAAAAGATAGAGCAGGATGACGATGCGAAGGAAAGTCATCCTGCTCTGGGGAGCGGAAACGCCGAGCTGAGGCCGCGGTTGCGCCTGTGGACGGTCGTCCTATTATCTCCTCGAGCGCGATCCGCAAAAGTGAATACCGGCTTTGCATAAGACCGCGCCCTAACTGGATGAACTGGCGCATGATCTTTTCGGCGAACCGTTCACGCTTCACCGGATCATGCGCTGGACCGTCAGGCAGGACCCAATGAGCGAACTCTCGTTCGATGCCGCCCTGGAGAGCCGGGTCGAGGACATTCTCGACGCCTGCACGCAATGCGGAAAATGTTTCGAGGCCTGTCCGGTGAGCGAGCCGGCGGGCATTGCCGCGGCCGAGCCGGAAGCCGTCGTCGCCGGGGTGCTGGAAATCCTTCGTTCCGGGCAGGGTCCCGAGGTCTCACGCCGATGGGCGAGTTCCTGCATGCTCAGCGGCGACTGCATCGAGGCCTGCGATTACGGAGTCAATCCGCGCTTCATGCTCGCCATGGCGCGTGTCGCCATGGCCAAGGCCGGCAACGAGTCGGCGGTTCGGCGGCGGCGCGGCATCGAGAATTTCCGCGGGCTCAGCCGCGACGTCGCCGTGCTCTCGCGCATGCAGTTGACCGGCGAGATGCTCGAACGGCTCGGCCAGAAAGGAGGCGGGGCTTCCGCTTCCACGCGCGGGACGGGCGAGAACACCAACCCGGACTTCGTCTTCTACACCGGCTGCAACGTGCTGAAGACGCCGCACATCGCGCTGCTTGCGCTCGACATCATGGACGCGCTCGGCGTGACTTACCGGGTGATGGGCGGGCCGTCGCATTGCTGCGGCGTCATCCAGTTGCGCACTGGCGACACCGAGACCTCCGGACGGTTGGCGACGAGCACGCTCGACAAGCTCTCCCAGTCGAAAAGCGGACAGGTGTTGTCGTGGTGCGCGAGCTGCCACGTGCAGTTCACCGAGACGACGCTGCCGAACGTGGAACGAATGCGCGGGGCGCGTCCGTTCGAGATGACGCCGTTCATGCTGTTCCTCAAGGGCAGGCTCGATCGCCTGCGCCCGCTGCTGCGCGAACGGGTGGAGATGCGAGTTGCCCTGCATCGGCATCCGGGAGTGGCCGGCGTCGTGCAGGCAGCGGAGGAGATCCTGAAAGCCGTTCCGGGCGTCGAGCTCGTCGATCTCCACCAGCCGGCCGTCGGCTTGATGAGTAATGCGCTCGCGACGCTGCCCGAGTACAAGCGCCAGCTCCAGCGTGCGGAACTCGAGGCCGCGCGCGACGCCGGCGTCGATGCGCTCGTCGCGGTCTATCACGTCGACCATCGCGAGCTGTGCGCGCACGAGCGCGATTGGCCGTTCGAGATCATCAATATTCTTGAAGTCGTGGGCGCCAGCATGGGGTTGCGGCACGAAGACCGCTACAAGCGGCTCAAGATCATGCAGGACGCCGACATGATCGTCACCGAATGCCGCGACCTGATGGAAGCGCACCACCTCGATGCCGCGGCCGCGCGCGAGGTCATCGTCAATGCCATGCTCCGCGACCAGCCGCTGCCGCTGGCGGGAAACGGCGCCCGGACATAAGACGCTTGAATGTAAGGCGCTTGAGCATAAGGCGCACGACGCCGACGGTTCGCGCGGACTACATCCTGAAACGCTCGACCGCGCGTGCATTCCATGTGAGGCCGTTGCCCGGACGGTCGGGCACCTGCGCGAAGCCGTCGACAATGCGCAGCGGCTCTTCCACGATTGGGTTGGCCCAGTCGACATATTCGAGCCAATGGCACGTGGGCGTGGCCGCGAGCAGGTGCGCGCTCACCTCGGGGAAGAGATGGGACGACATCTCGATTCCGTGCAGCGCGGCGAGGGCCGCGGCGCGCTGCCACCCCGTCACACCGCCGATCCGCTCGACGTCCGGCATCACATAGTCCGTTGCGCCGGCTGCAAGCGCCGCCGACATCGCGGTGACCTCGGAGAAAGTCTCTCCGATCTGGATCGGGACCGTCAGTTCGCGCGCGAGCTTCGCGAGGCCCGCGTAATCATCGTGCCGGATCGGTTCCTCGAGCCAGGAGATCCCCTCCTGCTCCAGCGCGCATCCGCGTGCCAGCGCCTCCGCCACGGTGAGCGCCTGGTTGTAGTCGACCATGATCTCGATGCCGGACGGCAGACGCCCGCGCACGGCACGCAGCGCCGTGAGGTCCTGCGCGAGCGTCGGATAGCCCAGCCGGAGCTTGACCGCACGGAAGCCTCCGGCCAGCAATTTCTCCGCTTCGTCGGCGAGTTCCTCGGGCGGCATGAGGCCGAGGCCGCAACTGTTGTAGGCGCAAACGGGCTTCGGCCCCGCGCCCAGCAGGGTCGCGAGGGGCCGGCCGGCCGCGATCGCGAGCGCATCCCAGGCCGCCATGTCGAAGCCCGACATCGCCATGCGGACGATGCCCTGCACGCCAATAAGGGCGAAGCGCCCGGCGAGCTTGGTCCAGAGCTCGACCGGAGCAAACCGCTCGCCCTTCACCACGCGCGCGACCTCTTCGAGAATCTTCGCAATTGCCGATGCGGCGTCGCGCACGTAGCAGAACAGGTAAGAGCGGCCGGTCACGCCCTCTTCGGTTTCGACATCGATCAGAAGCAGCGGCGCCTTCGTCACGGCGGCGCGGCTCGTGCCGAGTACGTAGGTCATCGGCACTTCGACCCCGACGGCGCGGATCGTCCGCACGGTCAGGGTCGCGGGCACTGACGGCCTCGTCATGCCCGGCTCATCCGGCGTGCTGGCCGTCGGCATGAAGGATCAGGATGTCGCGCACTGCCCGGTTGAGCGGCGTGGGCACGCCGACGGCGGCACCGAGATCGACGACACCGCCGCTCAGCCAGCGGAGCTCCAGCGGCTTGCCGTTCTGCAGGTCGTGATACATGGAGGCGATCATCTCCGGATGCAGCGTGTCGGCGAACGGAAGCCGTTGCTCCGCGAAATCCTCCGGCAACGCGACGCCATGCGCCCGCCCCACCGCAACCACCTCCTTCATCAGATCGAGAAAGAACTGGCGCGTCATCGGATTGGAGCGGATCGGGCCGAGCGGCGAGCGCATCGACGCGGTCGCGCCCGACAGGCCGACCAGAAACACATATTTCTGCCAGATCTCGCGGCGGATATCGGGACTGATCTCCGCATTGATGCCGCCGGCAAGGCAGGCGGCGAGAAACGCCTCGGCGCGTTTCGAACGCCGGCCATCGTACTCGCCGAAGATCAATCTCTGCATCGGCCCCGTCTGGGCGATGACGCCCGGCCGGGCAATGGTCGTCGCCACGTATCCGACGCCGCCCATGATCGCCTTGTCGCCGACGATGGGCCGCAGCATGTCGTCCTTCTGCACGCCGTTCTGGAACGAAATGAGCGCCGTGTCCGGGCCGATGATCGGCACGAGCGAGCGGGCCGCCGTTTCGGTGTCCCACAACTTGACGCCGAACAGGACGAGGTCGACCGGTCCGATCGTGGCCGGATTGCTGGTCACCTTCACGTCCGGCAGGTGCAGGGATTCGTCGGTGCTCTCGATGGTGAGGCCGTTCTGGCGCATGGCCGCCAGATGGGCGCCGCGTGCGATGAACGTCACGTCGGCGCCCCCCTTGACCAGACGGGCGCCGAAATAGCCGCCGAGCCCGCCCGATCCCATAATGGCAATACGCACTTCCAACTCCGAGGCTGAGACTCCGAAGCGCCGCTGCCTCAGCCCTGGGCGAGATGACGCTTGCGCATGCCGCGCAGAACCGTGATGGCGAGCGCTGCCGTGAGCGCGTCGAGAATCGCGACGACCACGAACACCGTGCTCCAACTCCCCGTCTTCTGCATCAGGAAGGCTGCTGCGGGCCCGCCCAGAATGGAGCCTACGCCTTGTGCAATGTAGAGGAAGCCGTAGTTCGTCGCGGCGTATTTCGTGCCGAACGTATCCGTGAGGGTGGATGGGAACAAGGAGAAGATCTCGCCCCACCCGAAGAACACGAGCCCCGTCAGCACGACGAACAGCGCCGGGCGGTCTATGAACGCGAACAGCACCAAGATAGCAACGGCTTCGAGCGAGAATGCCAGCGCCATGGTGGCTTCACGGCCGATGTGATCGGACACCCAGCCGAAGAACGGACGCGTGAGTCCGTTGGTGACGCGCGAGAGCGTCAGCGAGAGCGGCAGGGCCGCCATGCCGAGAACGAGTATGTCGGCGACGCCGTACTGCTTGGCGAAGGGACCGACGTTCGACGTCACCATCAGGCCGCTCGTCGACATCATGCTCATCATGATGAAGAGCAGATAGAAGATGGGATTTCTCAGCATCTCGCGCGGCGAATAATTGCGCCGCGTCTGCAGCGTCGCGCGCTCCGCCGTCGGATCGTAGCCGGCGGGCTTCCAGTTTTCCGGCGGCGTACGCATGCCCTGCGCGGCCGCCACGCCGATCAGTCCCTGGATGATGCCCCAGACGATCAGGGTGTGGGCATAGCCGGAGCTCTTGATCATGCTGTCTATCGGGAAGCTGGTGAAGAAGGCGCCGAAGCCGTAGCCCGCCGCCGCCAGCCCCGCCGCGAGTCCGCGCCGGTCTGGAAACCAGCGCACCATCAGGCCGATGATTCCGACATAGATGATGCCGGTGCCGAAACCGCCGATCACTCCGTAGGTGAAGTAGAGGGCCCAGAGATTGTCGACATAGGCGGAAAGAACCCAGCTCCCGCCCGACATGATGGCCCCGATGGAGATCAGGGTGCGCGGCCCGAAGCGATCGACCAGATAGGCCTGGAACGGCGAGAACCAGGTCTGCAGGATGATCAGCAGCGAGAAGGTCCACTGCAATTCGGCCAGTGTCGTGCCGAGTCTCTGATTGAGCGGGCCCGTGAACAGGGTCCACACGTATTGCGGGCTCGAGATCGCCATCATGGCGATGAGCCCGAGGATGAGCTGCGTCCAGCGCTTCGAGTAGACGTCTGATTCCGAGCTGGCGACTGTGACCGTCATGACCACCCCCACATTCTCAGAAGGTTCAGAGGACACCCGGCAGGTTCACAGGATACCCGGCAACCGACCGCGCCCGCCAGCCCCTATGCACGGGTTTCTGACGGGGAGAGGCTCGTGCGTGATTTGTTAAAGACGGACAGCGATCTTTCGCCAGCGCTCCGATTCCGGAGTCTGCAAAAATTCGTGGCATATGCTCATGCGAGCTTCAGATTCGAGGCGCTGGATCGCGCTCTAACGTCATGAACGAGCGCCGATCTTTTGGGCAAATCGCCTCTGTCGCCGGATGCGCTAGGCCTCCATCGCGACTTCCGCTTCGAGGCTCGCGACATCGCGATAGATCGAGGCCACGGCGAGGACTTTTCCGTTGCGGCGGTAGCGCAGGAGACAGTCGCGCGACTTGATGTCGCCGTCGATGTCGATCCGGTCCCACGTCTGAGCATGACCCACATAGTTGATGGGGACGTCGTAATGCTGGCTCCAGAAGAACGGGACGGAGACATAGGGCTCGCGCAGTCCGAGCATGTTGCGCGCGGCCGTCTGGCCCTGCCGTTCGGCGACGACCCAATGCTCGATACGGAGATTTTCCCCCGTATGACGGTCGGGCCAGCGGGCGATGTCGCCGGCCGCGAAGATGTCCGGGTCGCTGGTCTGAAGATATTCATCGACGACGACGCCGCGGTCGATCTTGAGGCCAGCTTGTTCCGCGAGGGCGATGCGCGGACGCACGCCGACGCCGACCACCACCAGATCGGCATCGAGGGCGGCGCCGCCCTTCAGCTTGACGCTCTTTCCTTCGATGGCGCTCGCGGTGTCGCCGAGATGGAAAATTACCCCGTGCTCCTCGTGCAGGGCGCGAACGAAATCGCCCATCTCAGCTCCGAGAATGCGCTCCATCAGGCGGGTTTCCGGGGCGACGACATGCACCTCGATGTTGCGCGCGCGCAGCGACGCCGCCGCCTCGAGCCCGATGAAACTTGCCCCGATCACCACGGCGCGATGGGCCGTCTGCGCATCGGCGACGATCGCGCGGGAATCCGCAAGCGTGCGCAGCACGTGGACGTGGGGCTGATCCGCGCCCGGAATGGGCAGCCGCACCGGTTCGGCGCCGGTGGCCAGGAGAAGCTTATCGTATGCAAACGTTCTTCCGTCGCGCAGGCTGACGCGGCGGTCCCGGGACGCGATCTCGATCACGTCCGCGCCGAGGTGCAGATCGATCGCCTGCTGCTGATAGAACTCCGGCGGCTGCAGCGGGATCCAATCCTCCGGAGCCGAGCCCGCCAGATAATCCTTGGACAGGTTGGGACGATCGCACGGCGGCGCATCGTCGGCGCTGAGCATCGTGATGCCGCCCGCATATCCCTCGCGCCGCAGCATCTCGGCAGCCGCGAATCCGGCCGCACCACCGCCGACGATCACGATCTGCCGCGGTCCGCCGGACGCCGCCGCGCGCTTCGCGGACTTCGCTTCAGACGAAAGCTTCTCGTTGACGAACAATTTGCCGCTGCGCTGCTCGACCTTCCAGCAGGAGAGCGCAGTGAAGGCCGGCGCGTGCAACGCTTCGCCGGTGCGCAGGCTGAAGCACGCGTGGTGCCAGGGGCAGCGGACCGTATCGCCCACCATGAGCCCCTCGGCGAGCGGACCGTGGTAATGCGTGCAGTGCGCATCGACGGCAAAATATTCGCTGCCGCGGCGCGCGAGCAGAATCGCCTGGTCGCCCACATAACCGGCCACCATGGCGCCGTCCGCCAGCCCAGCGAGTGGGACGCCCTGGGACAGGTCGGGACCGGTCGGTTGCGAGGATTCATTGCCCACGGCGGTCTCCTGTATGTTGCGGCATCCGAGACGCCACATGATCTTAACCGAAAACCAGCATCAATTTTCGGGATTATGGCCCACAGCCGGAATGGCTCCCGGCAGCAGCCGGGCCCGACCGGGGATTGGATGCCGGATCGGCACAAAGGTTCCCGGTTCCGGTCAGAGGCCGCGCAGACGGGAACCTTTGCTTTGCCCCGGCATCTAGTCATCATGGCGTCCGGGCGGGCGGAGGATGAAAGCATGGACAGACTGGTAAAGATCAAAGACCGGGTGCCCGAACAGGCGACCGAATCCGACCGGCCCGCGGAATCGGCCCGTCCGTCGCGTGCCGAGGTCGAAGATGCGGTGCGCACGCTGATCCGCTGGACGGGCGACAATCCGACGCGCGAAGGCCTTCGTGACACCCCGCAGCGGGTTGCCCGGGCCTATGAGGAGTGGTTCTCCGGCTACGCGGACGATCCAGAAGATTTCCTCAGGCGGACCTTCGAGGAGGTCGCCGGATACGACGAGATCGTGCTGCTGCGCGACATCCATTTCGTATCCCACTGCGAACATCACATGGCGCCCATCATCGGGCGGGTCCACATCGGATATCTGCCGCGAAATCGCGTCGTGGGAATCTCCAAGCTCGCGCGCCTGGTTCAGGTTTATGCTCACAGGCTGCAGATCCAGGAACGCATGACGGCGGAAATCGCCAACACGCTGGACCGGGTGCTCAAGCCGCACGGGGTCGCCGTGGTGGTCGAAGGCATGCACGGCTGCATGACGACGCGCGGGGTTCGCCAAGCGGACGCAACGATGATCACGAGCCGCATGCTCGGCGTGTTCCGCGATCGGCCCGAGACGCGACAGGAGTTCCTGTCGGCGATCGATCTGCGCGGCGCGGTCCGTGCCGGCACGCCCTCGCTCTGATCTCGGCCTGCGCGGAATATCGGTCTGCAACGGGGGTTCGTGAATCGGTTCCCTTCCGTCTCGATTTGTCAGCGGAGGTATCCATGCGAACGACGGTGCTTCTCATTGCGCTCGCCCTGGCGGCCGTGATCGCCGATACGAGTCCGGGCGAGGCGCGGACATTCCCGTGGTGCGCCCACTACGGACGCGGACTCGGCGGAACGAACTGCGGGTTCGTTTCCCACCAGCAATGCATGGCCGCCGTGAGCGGTAACGGCGGTTTCTGCAACCGCAATCCGGCGTATCATCGAAACCGCCGGCGCTGAAGTCGACGCTCGCCCGGAGGCTCGCATCGCCGAGGCCGCGTCACCTTGCCGGGCGCGCCACCGGCAAGGAACGCCGCGCTTCATTTGGAGTTGAGACAAGAACGGCCTGTCTCATCTGCGGGTCCATCATCTGGAGTGACCCATGCGACGTCTGATGATCATTGCCTTGCTCGCGCTGGCGGGGGTTACCTTCGAATCGGTCCCCGGCCATGCGCAAGGCGCCTGGTGCGCCTATTACGGACGCGGTCTCGGCGGCACGAACTGCGGTTTCTACACCTACCAGCAGTGCATGGAAGCGCTGAGCGGCAACGGTGGCTACTGCAATCGCAATCCGGAGTTCTACGCCGAGCGCCGGCATTATCGCCCGCGCTACTACAACTATTATCGTCCGTACTAAGGCGCGCCGCTTTCGCACGCGCCGATCCGCGCTGAACCGGCCGGGATCTTGCGGGTCGCGAGGGCGCTGTGAGCGAACAGCCGTCAGCGTAACGTATACAGATAAGCGGCGAGGTCGCGCGCGTCCTTGCGATCGATTCCCATGTCGGGCATGGCGTTTCCGGGCACGAACTGCTGCGGGTGCTCGAGCCACGCCGTGAGGTTATCCGGAGAGTTCCGCAGCACGCCGGCGATGTAAACGCGGCGGCCCATCTTGATGAGCGGCGGACCGACGAGCCCGGTCGCTCCCCCGACCCCAGGGATGATGTGACAACTGCCGCAGCCGTATTGCTGGACGAGCGCGGCGCCGCGCCGCGCATCTCCCCCGACCTCCGCCGCACTGGCGCCGCCCGCCTCCTCGCCGCAGCCGGCCAGCAGCAGCGCGAGTAGAAAGACTGCCGGCAGTGCGGCTTGCCTTGCCGAGACCCGCCGCTCGGCGTCGGCGAGCCAGCGCACGAAGAGCCAGGCGATGATCGCCACGTAGGCAAATCCGGCCGGGATCCACATCACCAGGCCGGCGAGTTGCTGATCTTCCATCAGGGTGAGACCCCAGAGGGCGGCGCCTTCGGCGTGAACCGGATAGAGCGCCCGTGGCGTGAGGATCATCAGCGCCCCTGGCAGGCCGCTCAGCACCGCCGTCGTGGCGACGAAGAGCAGAGTTGCGCCGTATCCCAGCCGACGGCGGCCCGACGGTTCGATCACGATTGTCCAGAACGCGAGCGCGCTCACGAAAAAGCACAGGTGCTCGACGGAATGGACACGGTCATCGCCGAGGGCCCACGCATAAGCCGCCGGTATGTGCCAGAACACGAACAGTCCGGTGAACGCCGTCCACACCAGGAGAGGATGCATCAGCGCTTCGAAGACACGGGTCAGGCCGGCTGCGGACCACCTTCGGCCGATCTTCTTTCGTGTCTCGCGCGGGAACGCCCACAGGAAGACGAGCGCCGGCCGGCTGCAGACGAGAAGCGGGGGCGCCGCCAGCATCAGGAGAAGATGCTGAACCATGTGGACGGAAAAGAGCTCGGCGCCAATCGTGTCGATGGGCGAGGCCAGCGCGATGAAGAGAACCAGCATGCCGGCCGCGAACGCGATGACGCGGGGAGCACTCGCAACGTGGTGCACACCCTCCCGCCGCATCCGCACGATCCCGAGCGCATACCAGAGCGCCGTCAGTTCGAGGCTCGTCATCAGCCAAGGCTCGAAATTCCACGCCCATCGGTCTGGCCCGACGCCGGCCACGACGTGCGCCTCCGCCGGCGTGGCGCACGCGAACAGGCCAACGAGGAGAACGGGAATGAGCCGCATCAGCCGCATACGGGAACGATCCACAAGGCGAGGAAATCGAACAGCACGGCAATGAGGAAGCCGACGCCGATCATCAGCCCCCACAGCGACAGAAACCGCGTGCGCCCCTCGCCGATCTCGATCAGCGGCGCATGGGGAGACGCATATTCCTCCCGGGTCCGGCTCCAGTTGCGATACGAGACAACGATAGCGCCCACGGCAAACAGGATCGTCAGAACGTCGATGGCCAGAATCGTCGGCCAGACCCAACCGAGGCCGCCCGGCAGCGTCGGACGGCGCGCGTCACCGCCCGGAAAGCAGAAGTAGCTGTCGAAGAAGTAGTTCAGAACCAGCCTGAACCCCCACAGGGTCGGCACTCCGACGAGGCAGGCCGCGAGCAGCGAGAAGTTGATGCTATGGCGATGCGGCGCCGGATGCGGGTGATCGGTCACGAGCCGCCTCCGTGCCAGATCAGGCCAAGACGCGGCGTCAGATAGAACGTGAAGAAAACCACGATCCACACCGCGTCGACGAAATGCCAGTAGATCGCCGCAATGGTCACCGGCGCGCTGCGCACCGGGCCGAAATACCCGAGGGAGGACCACACCGTCACGGCGAGCAGCGCCAGCACGCCGACGACGACGTGCGCCATGTGGAAGCCCGTGATGGTGAAGAACAACGATCCGTAAGGGCCGGAGCTGAGTGTGAACGTCTTGCTGTGCCACTCGATCCCCTGGATGGCGATGAACCCGATTCCCATCAGGACTCCCACGCCGAGGCCGGTAAGCTGCTTCCACCGCACGCCGTTCTTGGTGCCTTGCTCTCCCCACCAGACGACCACGCTGCTCGCGATCAGCAGGATCGTATCCGGAAGCGCGAGGCTGAGACTTGGCGCGCCATCGGGCGGCCATTGTCCCGAATGCGGCTGAACGGCATGGTAGTAGTAGCTGAACAGCAGATAGGCGAAGAGAGCGCCCTCCGTCAGGATGAGGCCCATCATTCCCCAATAGCCGTTGGCGAGGGTGCCGATGCTGCCGCTCGGAAGAGGCTGACGTTCCAGCGCGACTTCGCTCATCTGGTGGGGTGCTCCGAGATTTGTTCGAGCCGCCCGCGCGGCCACAGCCACGCAGCCACGATGGCAAGGCCGATCGCCGCGCACGCGCCGGCGAACCACCACACGTGAATGAGGGCACCGACGAAAAGGAGCGTGAGCGCGAGGGCGGCGAGAAGCGGAAGGATCGAATCCTCCGGCATTTTCAGAATGATCTCCGGCTGCGCGTCGAGCGCCGTCGTCGCCACGATCTCCTTTCCTTGGTCGAGCACCATCCCGCGGTGAAGCGAGGAGCGGAGCTCGGCCGTGTTCAGGCGGTCCTCCCAAAGCGGCGCGCGGCTGGCGACCGTCGGGATGACGGCAAAATTATAGGGAGGCGGCGGTGATGGGGTCGCCCATTCGAGGCTGTCGGCGTCCCAGGGATTCGGTCCCGCAATGCGCCCACGGCGAAGGCTGATCAGCACGTTGACGATCAACAGCATGAATCCGGCCGCGAAGATGTACGAGCCGATGGTGGTGATGAGATTGAGCGTGTCCCATCCCATGCCGGCCGGATAGGTGTAGACGCGCCGCGGCATGCCCAGGAGCCCGGAAATGTGCATCGGGAAGAAGCCGACATTGACCCCGATGAACATCAGCCAGAAATTCCACTTGCCCAGGCGCTCGTCGAGCAGGCGGCCCGTCATCTTCGGGAACCAGTGGTAGAGACCGCCCATCACGGCGAACAGGTTCCAGCCGATCAGCACGTAGTGGATGTGGGCGACGACGAAATAGGTATCGGTCAGTTGCCAATCGGCCGGCACGGAGCCCGTCATGAACCCGTTCACGCCCCCGATGACGAAGACGATGATGAACCCGGCGAAGAACAGGAACGACGTGTTGGGGACGGGCCGTCCGGTCCAGATCGTCGCGATCCAGGCGAAGAACGAGACCGCGCTCGGGATGACAATCAGCATCGAGACGACGCTGAAGAACGACAACGCGAGGGTCGACAGTCCCGTCGCGAACATGTGGTGCAGCCAGACGCCGAAGCCGAGCACCATTGTGAGGACGGTCGCGAGCGCCACGGCCGTATAGCCGACCAGGGGGCGGCGGCAATTCACCGGAAGCGCCTGCGACACCATGCTGATCGCGGGCAGCACGATCGCGTAGACCCACGGATGGCCCCACATCCAGAACAGGTGCTGCCACAGCAACGGCTGGCCGCCGCCGGCCGAATGGAAGAAATGCGTTCCGAACTGGCGGTCCATCCACAGATAGAAGAACGCGAGGCTGACCGCCGGCATCGCAAAGAGGAGGCCGACGGAAATCGTCAGCGTTCCCCAGCTCATGATCGGCAGGCGATTGATCGACATCCCGGGTGCGCGGCCGCGCAGAATGGTGACCACGAAGTTGATCGCGCCGAGGGTCGTCGATATCCCGAGCAGGATGTTGGCGAGCGCATAGAAATCGATATTCGGGCCCGGATTGAAGGGACGCGAGGCGTAGGGCGTGTAATTGAACCAGCCGTCGTTCGGGGCCGCGCCCGCCGCGAAGCTCGCGTAGAGGAGAATCCCTGAAAACAGAAAGACCCAGTAGGTGAACGCATTCAGGCGCGGAAACGCCATGTCGCGCGAGCCGATGATCAGCGGCTGGAGATAAACGCTGAATCCGGTGAGAATCGGGAACGCGTACCACAGGATCATGGTGATCCCGTGCATGCTGTAGAGCTCGTTGTACTGCTCAGGCGAAAGCAGCGTCTCGTTGGGCGCAGCGAGCTGCAGGCGGAAGATGAGGGCCTCGATTCCCCCGGCGATCAGAAACAGGAAGGCGGTGACGATGTAGCGGATGCCGATTTCCTTGTGGTCGACGGTCGACAACCAGCCGAGAAGGCCGGGCTTCGTTTCCCACAGCGACTGGAGGGTGTGCGCCGCCGGGGAATCGTAGTCCGCGGCGATGATGTCGGGCACCCGATCGTAGGACGTCGTGCTCACGGCTCTGCTCTCATTTCAGCGTCTCGAGAAAGCGGCGGATGCGCGTCAACTCCGGTCCCGAGATGTCGAGCCGCGGCATGAGCGCACCAGGCTTGACGTGCTGCGGATCGGCGATCCAGCCCGACAGGTAGCCGATCGTGTTCGGCAGGGTCGCGGCCGCGATGCTCCGCCGCGTCATCAGATGGCTGAGATCGGGTCCGAGCACGCCGTCGGCGCGCGTCCCGCGGACCGCATGGCACGCTCCGCACTTCGTGATGAACGCCTCGCGATCCTGCCGTGCGTCGTCCGACTCGGGCGCACGCGCCGGCTCGAGCTGATGATCCCACCAGGTCCGGAAATCGTCCGGCGTATCGGCCATTACCTCCAATCCCATGTGGGCATGCTGCTGCCCGCAATATTCCGTGCACTGTCCGCGGTAGACGCCGGGACGGCTCGCCGAGAACCACGTCGTGTTGGTCTGCCCGGGAATCAGATCGGTCTTGCCGTTCAGCGCCGGCACCCAGAACGAATGAATGACGTCAGCAGTCCGGAGCGTCACGCCGACCGGCTGGCCGACCGGGACGTGGATGTCGTTCGCGGTGCGAAAGGTGCGGTCGGGCGTATCGCCGAGGTAGCGTACCTCCCACCACCACTGGTGACCGATGATCTCCAGATTGACCTTGGCGCCGCCGGGCGGGCTCGAAACCGCCGCGAGCGTCACGACGGTCCACGCCGTCATTCCGAACAGGACAAGCGTCGAAGCGCCCACCCCGATCGCGATCCATCCGATGCCGCTCCGCAAAGGCTCGAGTTCGACACGGCCGGGCAGCGCGTCGGCGCGCCACATGCGACGCCGGAACGTCGCCGCCAGGACGAGCACGATGCTCATCAGCACGACCACGAGGGACACGATGATCAGCGCCCAGGTGAGCGAGTTGATCGGGTAGGCGCGAGCGCCGTGTGCCTCGAGGTAACTCAGCGGCGTCTGGGCGCGCGCCGAAGCGGCAACGAGTATCGTCCCGAGAAAGACTGCGCCGCCACTCAGGCCGGCGCGCAGCGTCTGCTTTACGTGCGCCGAGACATTCAGCGTTCCCGTGCTTCGGCTCGACCGAGCCAGGGCTCGCGGACAAATTTCCGGAAACGAAATCATCAGATGAATCGACCGAGCCCACACGGCCCGACTTCCTTTCCGCCCCCCGGCGGAGTCACGTCAGGGCTTCTGCCCGCTCTTGAATTTCTGGGTGTAGTCCCACGGGGACGGAGTGCTCTGGAATTCGGCCGGGACCTGCTCCACGTCGGGAGACGTGGCGGAAATCGTCGTCCCCCACTCCTTCTTGGGTTCCTTGCTGATGCTCTTGATGTAAGCGACGATGTCCCAAATGACCTCGTCCGGCAGGATCGAGCCCCAGGCCGGCATTCCATTCGGACGGCCCTGGACGATCGACAGATAGATGTTCGCCGGCGAAGATCCGTAGACGAAGAACGAGTTGCTCAGTGCCGGTCCCATTCCGCCGGCGCCGTTGGCGGCATGACAGCCGACGCAGTTGAACGCGATGAAGTTCCGCATGCCGCGCTGCGCCGCCGCATTGTCTCCGGCGACGGGGTTCTTGACGTCGGGCTGGATCGACACCGCGCCCGGGATCAACCCGGAGACCGGCACCGAGAGGAGCTTCCCGTAAGTTTCGCTCGGAGTGGACTCGTTGCCACCGGACGGCCTATTTGGCGTGCCCTGCGCCATCGGGGGCTGGGCGCCCTTGCCCATGTCCGGACTCTGCGCCGAAACTCCGATCGTCGCGGCCATGAGCAGCGCGCCGGAAGCGGAAAGCGATCGTGCCGGCCGCATATGGACCTCCTCTATTTCGGGTCCCCGTTCTGATCGGCGGCCTTCTGCTCGCCGGCGACGAGCGGCACGCCATAGCTCTGCAACAGCCGACGGATGTCGGCCTGCCTTCTGGCGATCACGTCGTCGAGCTCGGCCTTGAAGGCGTGATCGCCTTTCCGCACGCCCATCGCGATGTCGAACTGGAAGGCGATCGGAGCGAAGCGTTGGGTGTCCGTGATCGGCCGGATCGACAGCGGCACCGATGAGCTTTTGGCGAAATAACCGGCGAGCGGACCCCACACGGCGGCGACGTCGATGTCGCCGTTCTCGACCGCCTCGATGATGCGGGCCGGCGGGCTCGCCTGCCGATAGTCCCCGTAGATCGAGTATCCGCGGACGTTGTCGATGATCCCCTGCGCGCCGAGCGCATGGGCGGGCGGCGTATTGAATCCGTCGTCGCCGACCAACTGAATACCGATCTTGAGCGACTTGAGGCGGGGATCCGTCATCGACTGAAGGTCGAGAGCCCGATCGGCGCGCGCCACGAACACGTAGGTGGATCGATAGTAAGGCCGCGTGGTCTCGACCATGTCGAGCCGCGCCGGCACGCCCATGATGACGTCGCAATTCCCGGCCTTGAGCGTGTTGCGGACGAAGCCGCGCCGCTGGGCCCACCAGGTGTAGGTCACGTCGCCCTTGCCGAGATCGTGCGCCACGAGCTCGGCGAGCTTGTTCTCGAACCCGTTGCCGGCCTTGTCCGAGAACGGCAGGTTGTTGGGATCGGCACAGACGCGAAATTGGTCCGGCGCGGGACCGGCCGCCATCGCCCCCGACGCGGCCGCGATCGCCAGCAGACCGGCGCAGACCATCAGAAAGCTGCCACACGGTCCGACGCGGCGCATATTGGCGCGGCGATCTCTGCTGTAACTTCTATTGTCCGCCCGCATTGCCCTGCTCCGGCTGGCTCGGGTTGCTCGGCTGACCCGGCGGCGGGTTCTGCGACGCCGTCGAAGAGCCGGGCCTGCCGACAGAGAACACGAGCAGCGTGTTGCCGGCGACCGTGTGCGCCGGCAGATCCTGCATCGCGCCCGTGAATCCCAGCGCACCGTTGCGCACGCGTGGATCGAGCTCCGCATTGGCGACCGCGCCCGGCCATCCGCCGACGCCACTCATGATCGCGACGTATTGGACGCCGTCGCTTCCCATGTAGGTGACGGGCTGCCCGATGAAGCCCGAACCGGCGCGGAACTGCCACAGCACCTTGCCATCCTTGGCGTCCACCGCCTTGAAGAGACGATCCATCGTTCCGTAGAAGGCCACGTCTCCGGCGGTCACCAGCGTGCCGCTCCAGACCGGGAATTTTTCCTTGATGGACCACACTTTCTGGCGCTTCACCGGATCCCACGCCATGAACTCGCCGCGGAGTCCGCCCGGACCCGCATACATGGCGACAGTGGAGCCGACATAGGGCGTGCCGGCGATATAGCCGACCTCCGACGTCTTCCAATTCATGCACAGGTGCTGATGCGGGACGTAGATCAACTTGGTGCGCGGCGACCAGGCGGACGGCTGCCAGTCCTTGGCACCGGGCGCAGCCGGACAGACGTCGGTGATCGTCTTGTTGAGAACCGGCTTCTTGTCGTCGTTCGGAATTATGCGCCCCGATTCGAGGTCAACAC
>CAYVBN010000639.1:0-2961 GCA_964449645.1 uncultured Hyphomicrobiales bacterium | reverse complement strand
ACGCGGCGCTACTTGCGGGTCGGACCCGCCCCGGGTGGCGCCCCGACGCCGTTCTTCGCCGGTGTCGGGTTGAGCCAGCGCGACCGCCTGCGCTCGGATTCGGAGAACGCCTACCGCGTCGGTCTCGAGCGGCTGTTCCGGCCGCGTCTCCTCTACGGCCTCGAGGAGGCGATCGAGGCCAATCGCAGCGATACGAGCTTTCTGTACGAGACCCTCAAGGTCTACATGATGCTCGGCGGCATGCATGCCGCCGATCGCGAACTGGTGCTGGCCTGGTGGCGCCGATACTGGGCGGACACGCTTTATCCCGGCCCGGCCAATGCCGAGGGCCGGCGAGAGCTCGAACAGCATCTGGCGGCGATGCTGGATCTCGACATTGGGCAGGAGCCGCTGGTCGAACTCAACGGTCCGCTGCTCGATGACGCGCAGCGCACCCTGGCGCGTCTGAGCGTGGCGCAGCGCGCCTTCGAAATCCTCAAGTCGCAGGCGCGCTCATCGCCGGTGGCGGATTGGACGCCGGAGCGCGTGGGCGGTCCGGATTTCGCGCTGGTGTTCGATTCCGGCAGCGGCCCCGACCGCAGCGTGCCCGGCTTCTTCACCTACGAGGGGTTTCGCCGGTTGTTCCTGCCGCGGCTCGGCAACATCGCCGACCAGATCCGCAGCGAGCGCTGGGTGCTCGGCACGGCGGGCGAGCAGTCGGCGGTCGCCGCGCAATATGACGTGCTCGGGAACGACCTCCTCGACCTCTACAGCAAGGAATTCATCGCGGCCTGGCGAACCGCTCTCTCCAAGCTGAGGATTCGCAATCTCGTCGCGGACAAGCCCAAGTACGTGGCGCTTGCGGCCGCATCCTCGCCGACCTCGCCGATCCGGCAGATCCTGGAATCGGTGCGGGACGAAACGCAGCTCACGCACGAGCGCGCGCGAGCCGGGAAGCCGAATGACAAGGACACCAATTCCGCGAGCGGCGCGCCGGCGCTGCTCAAGCAGGGCGACCGCGCTGCGAGCGCCATCGAGGCGGCGTTCAAGGGCTTCCACATCCTGTTCGAAGGAGACGCGAGCCGCCGGCCGATCGACATGGTGATCGCCAACCTGTCGGCGATCTATCAGAGCCTGACGTTGCTTGCGACCAACCCGGCCGAGGCGGCGCGCGCCAACGCCGATCTCCAACTGCAGGTCTCGGGGTTGCGGGCGAACGCCAACCGGCTGCCGCAGCCGTTCCAGGATATCCTGACCCAGGCGGCGGGATTTTTCGAAGCGGACGTGACGGCGGCCTCGCACGAGCAGCTTTCGCGTGCGCTCGGCGACCAAGTCATCGGCGCATGCCAGCAGATCGTGGCGAACCGCTATCCCTTCAGCAGGAGTTCTACGCGCGAGGTGCCGCTCGCGGATTTCGGGCGGCTGTTCGCGCCCGGCGGTATCATCGATCGGTTCTTCCAGCAGCACCTGGCATCTCTGGTCGACCAGTCGAAGCGGGAGTGGACCTGGCGTCCCGAACATCCGCTGGCACGCACGTTGTCGCCTGCGACACTGCGGGAGTTCCAGAGGGCGGCGCAGATCCGCGACGCCTTTTTCGCGACTGGCGGCAACATGCCCTCGGTCAGCCTTAGCGTGACGCCACCGGCGATCAGCGATCCCAACACGGTGGTGCGACTCGAGGTGAACGGCGCTGCGATCGAGAGCAAGATGGGCGACCGCAATCCGGCGACGCTGCAGTGGCCCGGCGCCGGCGCGGGCCGCACGAGTGTGTCGCTGACGCAGACGCAAGCCGCGCCCCAGTTCACCTTCGGCCAGCCGGCGCAACCGATCCAGATGCCGTCGTCGGTGCTCGAACGCAACGGCACCTGGTCGTTCTTCCGGCTGCTCGATGCCTCGGCGCCCGCCCAGCGTGGGGACCGGGTGGTCGCGAGCTTCATCGTCGGGGGCCGCGAGCTGCGCTACGAATTCACGGCCGGGTCGACGCAGAATCCGCTCACCCTTCCGGCGCTGCGCGATTTCCACTGCCCCAGCGGGATATGACGAGCGATGCGCTGCGCGCTGTTCGGAAAGCTTGCATCGAAGCGCGACTACGTCGCCGTGCAGGCGCCGCGGCGGTTCCTGGACATATGGGAGCCCTGGATCCAGAGCTCGATGTCGGCGAGCCGCCAGGAACTCGGCAATGCCTGGCAGGCCGCATATCTCAAGGCGCCGATCTGGCGCTTCTGGCTCGGCGAAGATCTCTGCGGCACGAGCACGATCGGAGCCTTCATGCCGTCGGTCGACGGCGTCGGCCGCTATTTCCCGCTGACCGTGATCGCATGCGCGGAGGAGGGGGAGGCGATCGCGCCGCCCGAGAGCGACCCGCAAGCCGACTGGTTCGCCGCGACCGAGGACTTTCTGCTCTCCACGCTCGATCATGGTGTCACCTACGAGGCGATCGCTGACGGGCTCGCCCGGCTCGTGTTGCCATCCATCGAGCAGCCGGAAGGAACAGAGGATCTCGTCGCGTTGCCGGAGGGCATGATCGCGTTCGTTGCCGGCGAGCGGTCCTTCGCGGATGCGTTCGCGGCGATGCGCCGTGCGAGCCCGGCCAGGGCCTGCAGCGCGTCGACGTTCTGGTGGACGATCGGCGGTGAGGGCTTCAGGCCGGCCGCGCTCAGTGCGCACGGCATGCCGGATCCGTTCCTGTTCACCGAAATGCTGACGGGGCGTTTCGCCTTCGGGCTGGACAACTCGCCCGCGAGCGTGTGACCGATGAACGAAACCGTGTCACGCTTCGATACCGGCGCTGCGACGCATGTCGGCAAGCTGCGCGAGCGCAACGAGGACAATTATCTCACCCGGCCGGAGGTCGGAATCTGGAGCGTCGCCGACGGCATGGGGGGACATGCGGCCGGCGACCTTGCGAGTGCGACGCTCGTGCAGGAACTGCAGACGATCGGACATCCGCATTCGGCCTCCGAGCTTCTGGTCCTCTGCGAG
>CAYVBN010000638.1:0-13665 GCA_964449645.1 uncultured Hyphomicrobiales bacterium | reverse complement strand
CTCGCCTTCCAGGTCGCCGTGCGCACGCTCGGACGCCTGTCCGATCCGGACGAGTTCGGCAACATCGTGGTGAAGCAGACCGGTGACGCGGTCGTCCGCATCAAGGACGTGGCACGCGTCGAGCTCGCCGCCCAGGATTATTCGTCGAATTCCTATCTCGACCGCGATCCGTCCGTCGCCATCGGCGTGTTCCAGCGTCCGGGCTCGAACGCCCTGACGACCGGCGACAATATCCGCACCACCATGGCGCAGATCGCCAAGAGCTTTCCTCCAGGTCTCGAGTACACGATCATCTACGATCCGACCCAGTTCATCCGCCAGTCGGTGGTCGCGGTGATCGAGACGATCTTCGAGGCGATGGTGCTCGTCGTCCTCGTCGTCATCCTGTTCCTGCAGACGTGGCGGGCGGCGGTCATTCCCATCCTGGCGATTCCGATTTCGCTGGTGGGCACGTTCTTCGTGATGAGCCTGTTCGGCTTCACGCTCAACAACCTTTCGCTGTTCGGCCTTGTGCTCGCCATCGGTATCGTGGTCGACGACGCGATCGTCGTGGTCGAGAACGTGGAGCGCAATATCGCCTCGGGGCTCAATCCGCGCGACGCGGCGCGGCGCAGCATGGACGAGGTCGGGAGCGCCCTGATCGCGATCGCACTCGTGCTCTGCGCGGTGTTCGTCCCGTCCGCCTTCATCACCGGCATATCCGGCCAGTTCTATCGCCAGTTCGCGCTCACGATCGCCGGCTCGACGGTCATCTCGCTGATCGTCTCGCTCACCCTGTCGCCAGCGCTCTGCGCGCTGTTGCTGAAGCCGCACGATCCGCGGCACCGGGACCGCTGGTGGGAGCGGCCGTTGCACGGCTTCTTCCGCGGCTTCAACCGCGTGTTCGACGCGCTGGCGCGCGGCTACGGCTGGCTCGCCGGACGCGTGGTGCGCTTCGCGGCGATCATGCTGATCGTCTATGCGGGCATCCTGGCGCTCGGCCTCAACGAGTTCCGCAAGGCGTCGCAAGGCTTCATTCCGCAACAGGACCGCGGCTATCTGATCGTCGCCGCGCAGCTTCCGCCCGGCTCCTCGCTCCAGCGGACCGACGACGTGATGCGGCGCGCCGCAGAGATCGCCATGGCGACGCCGGGCGTCGGCCATGTCATCAACATCGTCGGCTTCTCCGGCGCGACGTTCACCAATGCGCCGAACGCCGGCGCGATGTTCCTTGTCCTCGACCCGTTCGAGGACCGGGCCAAGGATCCGCGCCAGTCGGCCACGGCCATCCAGGGCGCGCTGTTCGGCAAGCTGGCGGCGATCGAGGAAGCGTTCATGATCGTCGTGCTGCCGCCGCCGGTGCAGGGCATCGGCAATGCCGGCGGGTTCCGCATGATGGTCGAGGATCGCGCCGGTCGCGGCTCGGAGGCACTGCAGGGCGCGGTGCTCGCCATGATGGGACGCGCCGCGCAGACGCCCGGGCTGATGCAGGTGTTCTCGTTGTTCGAGACGCAGACGCCGCAGCTCTATCTCGACATCGATCGCACCAAGGCGCAGATGCTCGGGATCAACCTTCCGGACGTCTTCAACTCGCTGCAGACCTATCTGGGGTCGGCTTACGTCAACGACTTCAATCTGTTCGGGCGGACGTTCCGCGTCCAGGCGCAGGCCGCCAGTCCCTATCGGCTCGAACCCGAGGACGTGTTGAGGCTGCGCGTGCGCAATGCCTCCGGCGAGACCGTTCCGCTCGGATCGTTTACGACGGTGCGCAACATTTCCGGGCCTTATCGGGTGCCGCGCTACAACATCTATCCGGCCGCCGAGCTCGACGGATCGGCCGCTCCCGGCTACTCGCAGGGCCAGGCCATCCAGCTCATGGAGAAGCTCGCCGCGGAGACGCTGCCGGAAGGCTTCGCCTACGAATGGACCACGCTCGCCTATCAGCAGATCCGGGCGGGCAACACGGCAATCTTCGCCTTCGCGCTCGGCGTCGTGTTCGTGTTCCTGGTTCTCGCCGCCCAGTACGAGAGCTTGACGCTGCCGCTCGCCGTCATTCTCATTGTGCCGATGTGTCTCGTGGCCTCGATCACCGGCGTGATATTGCGAGGGCAGGACAACAACATTCTTACCCAGGTGGGCTTTATCGTGCTGATCGGTCTGGCGGCGAAGAACGCCATTCTGATCGTCGAGTTCGCCAAGCAGCTCGAGGACGCGGGCCGCGATCGCTTTGCGGCCGCGGTCGAAGCGGCACGATTGAGGCTGCGCCCGATCCTGATGACGTCACTCGCCTTCATCTTTGGCGTCGTGCCGCTGGTCTGGGCGGTCGGCGCCGGCGCCGAATTGAGGCAGACCCTCGGTACGGCCGTGTTCTCCGGGATGATCGGCGTCACCGCGTTCGGTCTCATTTTCACGCCGGTGTTCTATGTCGTGTGCCGTTGGATCGCCGGCCTCGGCCGCCGGCGCGACACGGCGCTGCAGCAGACACAGCCGGCCGAGTAGAACCGCGCGGGGCCGCCGCATGACGACGTTCGTCGCTTCGCCGCCGACCACGATCATCCGCTGGCACTACTTGTGGTACGTCGCCGCGGCGCTTGCCGTGATGGTGGTCGCGATCGCCAGCGACAATCACTGGTTCCTCAATTTCGTTCATGTGCTCAGCGGCCTGCTGTGGACCGGGATCGATCTCTTCATGGGCTTCATGCTCGGCCCGATCCTCCGCAAGGTGCCGATCGCCGTCCGACGCGAGATCCTGATCCGGCTCGTGCCGCGCACGCTGTTCCTGATGCCGACGCTCTCGACCCTGACCGGGACGACGGGATGGTTCCTGGCCCAACAGCTCGGGTTCACCGAATTGCCGTGGCCGGAATACGGCTGGGTCGCAGCGGCGCTCGCGCTCGTCGCCCTGATGACGATCCAGGGCGTCGGCTATCTGCTGCCCACGAATCTTCGCGTTTGTTTCGAGTTGCAGAAGCCCGATCCCGATCACGCCAAGATCCAGCAGATGATGAAGAGGTTCTTCTTCGTCGTGGCCCTGCAGGGCACGATGCAGGTCGCCACCATCGTCATCATGGCGCGCTTCGTCACCGGGATCTGAACGGCACTTTGCACGCACGTTCCGACAGGTCGCTGCAGATCGGACTGGAAACCAACGCATGACAGGCTCACGATTCGGCATTTCCCAAGCCGTAAGGCGCAAGGAGGACGACGCGCTTCTGCGCGGGGCAGGGCGCTACGTGGCCGATCTCTCCCCGGCGGCAACGTTGCAGGCCGAGGTGGTCCGGTCCACGCATGCCCACGCGCAATTCCGCCTGCGCAATCTCGAGCGCGTGCGAGCGATGCCGGGCGTGAAGCTCGTGCTTACGGCGGAGGACATCGCCGAGCTCGGGACGCTGCCCTGTCAGGGCATGCCGCCCGGACCGGCGATCGCCGTTCCGCCTTACGGCGTCCTGGCCCGCGACACCGTGCGTCATGTCGGCGATGCAATCGCATTCGTCGTCGCCGACACGAGCGACCACGCGAAGGATGCCGCCGAGGCCATCGAGATCGACTACACGGATCTTGCCCATGTGGTCGATGCCGTCGAGGCGCTGGCGCCCGGCGCCCCAGAGGTCTGGCCGGACCGGCCCGGCAATCTGGCGTTCGAGCTCTCGATCGGGGACGAGCAGAAGACGGCAGAGGCGTTCGCCGGGGCGGCGAAGGTCGTCAGCCTGCCGCTCGTCAATCAGCGGCTCGTGACGAACTACCTCGACACACGCGGGGTCGTCGGCGAGTACGACGCCGCGCGTGACCGCATCACCCTGACGCTTTCGAGCCAGGGCAGCCACCTGGTGCGCGATATCCTGTGCAAGCACGTTCTGAAGATCCCGACCGAGAAGCTGCGGGTGGTGACGCCCGACGTCGGCGGTGGCTTCGGCACCAAGCTCTTTCCCTACCGCGAATATGCGCTGGTGGCGGTTGCGGCGCGACGGCTGAAGCAGCCGGTGAAATGGGTGGCGGAGCGCCGGGAGCATTTTCTCGGCGACTCGCAGGGACGGGACAATTTCACCGAGGCGAAGCTCGCCCTCGACGACAAGGGTCGGTTCCTCGCGCTCTCGATCGACACGATCTGCGACATGGGCGCCTATCTCTCGTGCTTCGCGCCCTATATCCCGTATGTCGGCGCCGTCATGCTGCCGGGCGTCTACGATTTTCCGACCTGTTTCATCCGCATCCGCTCCGCCTACACCAACACGGTTCCGGTCGACGCCTATCGGGGGGCCGGCCGGCCCGAGGCGGCCTATGTCATCGAGCGCCTGGTCGATGCGGCGGCGCGCGAGACCGGGATTGCGCCCGACGCGCTGCGCCGGCGGAACTTCATCAAGCCGAAGGCGATGCCCTACAAAACCCCGACCGGAAAGACCTACGACTCGGGCGAATTCGACGGTCACATGCGTCGCGCCCAGGAGGCCGCCGACTGGGCTGGCTTCGCCAAGCGGCTCGCCCAATCGCGCCGTCGCCACAAGCTGCGCGGCATCGGGCTCGCCACCTATATCGAAGCCTGCGGTGGCAACGGCCCCGAAACCGCGGTGCTGCGGCTCGAGCCGGACGGGAACGTCACCGTGCTCATCGGCTCGCAATCGACGGGGCAGGGGCATCACACCGCCTACGCGCAGCTCGTGGCCGAGCACCTCGATCTGCCACCCGAGCGCATCACCGTCATCCAGGGCGACACCGATCTCATCCGCAGCGGCCTCGGCACCGGCGGGTCGAGCTCGATCCCGTGCGGCGGAGCCTCGGTCGCGGGCGCCGCGCGCAAGCTCGCGGACAACCTCAAGCAGCTCGCCGCCGACGTGCTCGAGGCCGGCGTCGGCGATCTCGAATTTGCCGACGGGTGCGTCCGCATTGCCGGCACCGATCGTGCTATCTCTTACGCGGATCTCGCCCGCTCGCCCCAGACGCGCCCCGATCTCCTTGTCACTCAGGACGCCTTCACGCCGCCCGCGCCGACCTATCCGAACGGCACGCATGTTGCCGAAGTCGAGGTCGATCCGGAGACCGGCGGCATCGAGATCTTGAACTATGTCGTCGTCGATGATTTCGGCGTGACGCTCAATCCGCTGATGCTCGCCGGCCAGATCCATGGCGGTACGGTCCAGGGGATCGGCCAGGCCCTCATGGAGCGCACGGTGTACGACCGCACGTCGGGTCAGCTCATGACGGCGACGCTCATGGATTACGCGTTGCCGCGCGCCGGCGATGTCCCTGCGTTGCAGTTCGAGACCCGCAACGTGCGCTGCGCCACCAACGTGCTCGGCGTGAAAGGAGCCGGGGAGGCGGGCGCCATCGGTTCGTGTCCGGCGGTGATGAACGCGATCGTCGATGCGCTGTGGCGCACCCACCGGATTCGCCATCTCGACATGCCGGCGACGCCCGAACGGACCTGGGCGGCGATCCAGGAGGCCAAGCGAGTCCACACGCTCTGAGGCGCCCGGGAGTTCACAGGGCATCTGATTGCCCCGGAACTCCGCGTCAGCCGACAATAGCTGCTTTGCTGATCGTGATGGCGCCCACCGTCATGCCGACCGGAATGCCGCACACCTCGTCACGATGGATCTCGCGCACGCTGGTTTCGATCGCCGTGGTCTCGAACGGGTAATCGTCGATGCCGAGGTCCTGCAGCACGGCGCGCAGGCGCTCCGGCGTGAAGATCTCCACCCGCAAGCCGTCTTCCATCTGCTTCGGATCGAGCGTGAAGTCGAACGACATCACCAGCAGTCCGCCTGGGCGCAGGATGCGCATCGCCTCCCTCATGGCATAGTGCTTGTACGGGACGTGCTCGAGCACCGACATCGACAGTACGACATCAAAGGTCTCATCCTCCGCGGGTACGTTGAACAGCGAGCCAAATCGGACATTAAGTCCGTTCGCTCGTGACCATCTGACGAACCTGTCCTGCACGCCCAGGTCGCCGCGGTGATCCCACATGTAATCGAGATCGAATACGGTCACGTCATGGCCGCGCTTGGCGAGGTATGGCGCGATCGCACCGCGTCCGCCTCCGACGTCGGCGATCTTCAGCTTTTCCCCTGGAATGGACTTCAGCGCGAACGCGTATTCCCACTGTTTCGAGGCATGAATGTAGATGCCTGAATCCGCGCCATGGGTGTGCTGGCTGATCGGTACGAGTGGCAGGTTCAACGTTCGGCAGATTTCCGCCACTTCGCGACCGGCGAGCGGGTTGGTGGCATAGAGTGCGGCCGACTCGATCCGATACTTCGCCCGACGCTTCTGCTGCTTGGTGATGAATTGGCTGACCTTCCCCGCCACGCGCTTCGGCGTGATCGACGTCATACATTCCGGTTCGGGAAGCTGTCGCGGACACCTGGTGTTCCAATCCGGCGTCGACCACCAGCAATCGGTGCAGACGTCCGAGACCAGGTTCACATTGCGGTCGAATGAGAAGAATGGTGCGGACGTCGGGCCGAACAGAACTGCCGATGTCGTGTGCAGCGCTCGCGCCGTGCGCACCATCCCGGATTCGCCATCGACATGCATCAGCGCGTGCTTGAGCACCCAGCAGGCTTCGTGCATGTCCGTCTTGTGCCGAAGATCGAGGTCGACCCCCTCGATGCCGCGGCTGTTCTTCGAGCCGATCTGGACCACCGCGATGTCGGGATGATGCGCCTTGAACAGGCGCACGAATTCGTTCCAGTGCGACATCGGCCAGCACTTGGTCACACGTCCCGTGGGGCTCACGTACTCGGTGTCGAAGCCGTCGTGCACGGTGATGTATTGCTTGTCCGCGAGACCGTAGCGTTCGAGCACGTCGTACTTCGCGATGTCCGGACACAGGAACGGCGCCATCGTGCGGTCGACGCCGATATTGCCGTAGTGGCCGATCACGTCGGCGGCATTTCGCCCGGCGAGCGCCTGTTGCTTCGCGAACAGCCCGTCGAGAAACGGATGCCTGTCGAACATGAAATGGTGCGGCTCGAACCGCTGCTGCGCCACCGACAAGTCCGTGAGCATATCGGGGCACACGTTCATCACGCGTTCCGGCGAGCGAATGTCATATTTGGGCAAATGCCTGATGTGGATGACGATGTCGTAATTGCCGACCAGGCTGTCGAAGAACGGGATCGGGAGAATATGCCGGATGAACGCCGCGCGCCCGAACAGCATCCGCGCGTAATTAGTCCGGACAGGTAGGCAGAAGAAGTCGATATCGATCGGGGCGTAGGTTTCGTAGAATGTCTCCGCGAACAGACACTGCGTGAGAAAATCCCCGAACCCGCCCGTGCCGACGAGCGCCACCGCGAGCTTGCCCGGCTGCCGCGGCGTTTCAGCGAGCTGGTGCATCACCCGCCGTCGGCGCACGCGCGCCGTGAGTTTGTCACGCATCCGCTGCTTCGCCCAGCGCGCAACAAACAAACCAAACCGCGCCTTGTCGGGCCACGACCGCTTCAGGAAATCCGATTCAAAGCGAAGCAACGCGCGGCTCACGAACGAGACGCTGGTCTGCGGCAGCAACTTTCCGAACGTGGCGAGCTGAATGGCTTCGACCTCGCGTTGGCTCTCTGCGCGCGTGACTGAGTTCATCGATCCCCTCCCTGACCCCACAGGCGCCTCCAGCAAAGCAGAGGCTGCATTCAGACCCGGCGCCGCCCGCTCCTTCGGCCGTCGCGCCATACAAAATATGGATATCGAGATATCGACCGGAGTATATGAATATAGTATATATGTCAACGTTATAACGTGTTGTTATAATTGTACAAAACAACTAATGAATGGGAGAAAACCGTGGACGCGAACGAAAGCGGCTGGGAGATGGTGTCGGCACGCGTGGAGGTCCTGCGTATTCTCTTGATCGAGCGGAGAAAGCAGGCGGGGTTGACGCAAGCACAACTGGCGGAAAAGCTCGGCAGCGGCTGGCATCAATCGACCGTGGCCAGCATGGAGAACGGTCAGCGCAAGATCGATATCCTCGAATTCCTCAAGTTGTCCGAGGTCATGGGTTTCGACCCTGCGGAACTGCTGAAAACGCTCGGTTCGGTGAGGGACGAGTAGGTTCGCGGGCATCGCGCGAATCCCTGTCAAGAGCACAGCTCGTTGCGCAACTGGTCGCAACTTTGCAAGACGTCCCGAATGAGCCGCGCCTCCGCGATGCTGAGATGCAGCCCGAGCATCGGCACTTCTTGAACCTCGGGCGACTTCAATGTGTATTCGGAACCGACCAGATCTCCCATGGCCTCGAGTTCGCGCGACAGCTTTTCAATCAAGGCCTTGAGCCTGTCCATTTGCCCCTCCCTTCAACGGGGTTCGCTTGCCGGTTGAGCCGGCTCAACCAAAACTTGAACACGCTGGGGCCCTCCCAAGGGCACGCGGTTCCCTGTCAGTCCGGCTCTGCACCGGCCCGCAAGCACTTGCCCCAACGGCAGACGAATCAGCTATAAAGGACCATCGAGAAAATGGATGGTCCACTTGACTAGATGGTTACAGTAACTAGATGGCAACTAAAACTAGAAGGAAGAGAGAGTCAAGAGCCTCTCCGGCCGGAGAGGGCGCTTCCGTGCGCTGGAGTGTGGAGCGCCGGCTCGCGTTCATCGAAGAGCGCCTGTTCTGGCTGGGCGAGGTGAATCGGACCGATCTCGTCAGCCGTTTCGGTGTGTCGATGAGCCAGGCCTCGGTCGACATCGCCCGCTATCTCGCGCTTGAGCCCGCCGGCGTCGATTACGACAAGTCGGCCAAGCGCTACGTTGCTCACGAACGCTTCAAGCCCGTGCTCGCCAAGCCCGATGCCAGCCGTTTTCTCGGCGAGTTGCGCCTCGTCAACGTCGGAATTCTATCGGTCGACGAAACGATGTTTGGTGCGGCGATGCCGTTTGATGCGACGCCGCTGCCCGATCGGCCGATTGATCCGTTTGTCCTGCGTGCAGTGCTGCGTGCCGCTCGCGGCAAACGCGCGCTGGACGCTGCTTATCAGTCCATGAGCCGCACGGAGCCGATGCAGCGGACGATCGAGCCGCATGCACTCGGCTACGACGGATTTCGATGGCATGCACGCGCGTTCGATCGCGAACGTGGAGAGTTCCGCGACTTCGTGCTTGGCCGGCTGACGAGACCTAAGATCGGGGATGAGGCTCGTTCCTCGCCTGCGGATGATTTCGATTGGCAGAATTTCGTGGACCTCGTGATCGCGCCGCATCCGAAGCTGACGCCCGCGCAATCGCAAGCGATCGCGAGCGACTACGGCATTCGAAACGGCTCGGCGACGATCCCTGTGCGGCGCGCGTTGCTGTTCTATGCGCTCAAACGCCTCGGCCTTGATGTTTCGCCCGACGTAAGACCGCCAAACGAACAGCACATTGTTCTGGTCAATCGTCGGGAGATCGAATCGCAGCTCAGATCCCGCGGGGAGACGTGAGCAGCGGGGGAGGGCGTGCGCGGTCGAGCGCTGCGTGCGGGCGGCATGAGTGGTCCCGCCGGTCGAGAAAAAGCGCGGTCACACGCTGCGGGATAGGATCTCCTGCTCATCCCCTGTTCACTTCACGAACTCGTGATGGGATCTCGTCTCTTTGCCGCCGCGCCGATCGCGGAATAACGGCCACGGGCTGGTGTTCGCCCAATGCCGGTAAAGCCCGATCCGAACGGACAGGGCAGTGACTCTCCGCACTTTCCAATCGGGCGGTGCCCAACATACAGAGGGAGACTACAAGATGATTCGACCCGTGCTCGCCGTGGCTGCTGTGGCCTTCGGTGTCACTGCCGTCATAGCGGCATCCGATCCGATCACGACCCGTCAGGAGCTCATGAAGGCGAACGGCCGGGAGGCCAAGGCCGGCGCCGCCATGGCGAAGGGTGAAGCCCCCTTTGATCTCGGCAAGGCCAAGGCGATTTTCACGACGTTTGCGGACTCGGCCGCCAAGATGCCGGCGCTGTTCCCTGAGAATTCGAAGACCGGGCACGACACGACCGTCTCGCCGAAGGTCTGGGAAAACATGAGCGACGTGAAAGCGCGATTCCAGAAATTCGAGGAGGACGCCAGGAAGGCCGCGGCGGCCACCAAGGATCTCGAGACGTTCAAGGTCAATTTCCAGAGCGTCGGAAAGAGCTGCGGCGGGTGCCACGAAATCTATCGGATCAAGAAGAGCTGATGCTCTCACGGGCCGCGCGCGGCCCGCTCGCGCTTTCGAGGGCGGCCGTCATCAGACGTGCCGCCCTCGGGCTTTCTGGATCGAGGACATCGTTTCGGCGTGCGTGTCAGAATGTTGCGGGTGACGTCGATGTTCCGGCATGCGCGGTTTCCGCCGTTTGCATGCCGGTGAGAATCCCTTATCCCTCTTGGCGCTGTGCGGGCCGGACTCCGAGTTCGGTCCGCCGAGCGCCTTTTCCGGCGGCGTGGGTACCGGTTCGCCGTGGAAAATGCGGCCAGCGTCGCCCGCAACCATGCCGGGGTCGTCCATCTCAGGGGAGAGCGGAGTGCTGCGCAAGCTCGCAATTCTGATCCTCGCGCTGATCGTGCTCGGATTTGCCGCGTTCTGGGTCATCACGATCCCGGCGACGGTCTCCGCCGCCGCGCTGCCGCCGCACACGCCTGATCTCGCCAACGGCAAGACCATGTTCTATGCGGGCGGATGTCCCGCCTGCCACGCCGTTCCCAATCAGGAAGATCGCACGCGGCTGGGCGGCGGACTGGCCTTGAAGTCTCCCTTCGGCACCTTCTACGCGCCGAACATCTCGCCCGACCCGAACGACGGCATCGGCCGCTGGAGCGAGGCCGATTTCGTCACCGCCATGTGGAACGGGACGTCGCCCGGCGGGGAGCATCTCTACCCGGCGTTTCCCTATTCGTCCTATCAGCGCATGAAGCTCGAGGACCTGCGCGACATGTTCGCGTTCCTCAAGACGCTGCCGGCCGTTCAGGGCAAGGTGCGCGGACACGATCTGTCGTTTCCATTCAACATCCGCCGCACCGTCGGGGTCTGGAAGTTCCTGTTCCTCGACGGCAAGCGGTTCGAGGCGGACGCGAGCCAATCGGCCGCCTGGAACCGCGGCGCCTATCTGACGAACGGCCCCGGCCATTGCGCCGAGTGCCACAGCCCGCGCAACCGGCTCGGCGGGATCGTGCAGAGGCAGCGGTTCGCCGGCGGGCCGGCGCTGGACGGGAAGGGGTGGGTGCCGAACATCACCCAGAAGGGGCTCTCCGACTGGTCGGAGAAGGACATCGCCTATCTGCTCGAGACCGGCCAGACGGCCGACGGCGACTCGGTCGGCGGCGATATGACGGCGGTCGTCCGCAACACGTCGCAATTGAGCGACGCGGACCGCACCGCCATGTCGGTCTACCTCAAATCGCTGCCTCCGGTGGAGGGCCCGAAGCCGCCGCCGAAAAAGTCCGACAATCCGTAGGGCGCGAACCGCGGAAAGCGATACCGGCTCTGCGCCAGATCGCGCTCGCGTGGCGAACCGGCGCATGATCTTTTCGGCGAAGTGCTTACACTTTGCCGGATGATGCGCTAATCGGATGCTCTCGGTTCTGAGTTCACGCCGCGCCGGCCGCGTTCCGGGCCGGGTTCTGCACCGTCGAAAGTAGGTCTCAACGCGTCCGCACCTCCGGACAGCCACGGCTTCATGAACGTTCTCACTGCGATCTTCATCAAAATCGTTTCGACTGCGCTGTTCGCCGCCATGGGGGCGCTCGTGCGCTTCATCGGCGACGAGGTCCCGGTCGGGCAGATCGTGTTCTTTCGCAGCGCCTTCGCGATTGTGCCGGTGGTGATCATCTACGCCTGGCGACACGAGCTCGGGGCGGCCGTCCGCACGGGCCGTCCGCTCGGCCATGTGCTGCGCGGGCTCATCAGCGTCGCCGGCATGTTTCTCAACTTTGCCGCCCTGGCGCGCTTGCAGCTCGTCGATGCGACGGCGATCTCCTTCGCATCGCCGCTCATCACCGTCGCGCTCGCCGCGATCGTCCTCAAGGAGAAAGTGCGGATCTACCGCTGGTCGGCGGTCGCGGTCGGCTTCCTCGGAGTGATCGTGATGCTGTGGCCTTATCTCGACGCCTCCCGCTTCGTCGCGGCGGGAAGCGCTGTCGCCACCGTCGGCGCCTTGTGCGCGATCGGGTCGGCTTTCACCAATGCGGGCTCGGTGATCCAGACGCGGCGCCTCACCGACAGCGAAACCACCTCGGCGATCGTCTTCTATTTCTCGCTGATCTGCGCCGTCGCCGGGCTCTGCACGCTGCCGTTCGGCTGGCACCACCCGACCATGGCCGAACTCGCCGCGCTGGTGAGCATCGGGATTCTCGGCGGCCTGTCGCACATCCTGCTCACCGAATCCTATCGCTGGGCCGCCGCCTCCGTCGTCGCGCCGTTCGACTACACGGCGATGCTGTGGGCCTTCGTGCTCGGCTACGTCTTCTTCGGCGAGCTGCCCAATGCCTACATCTTCGTGGGCGCGCTGATCGTCGTGGCGTCCGGGCTGTTCGTTCTCTGGCGCGAGCGCTACCTCGGCGTCGAACGCGTCCGCACCAGCGCCGTCGAGGGACCGCCGGTCGGCGAGTGAGCCCAGTGCGCCTTGTCAGAACGCCTTGAAGGTGATGATCGTCCGGGTGTCCTGAATGCCCGGAACGCTCTGCACCTTCTCGTTGACGAAATGGCCGATGTCGGTGCCGGGCTCGACGTAAAACTTGACCAGGAGATCGAACTCCCCCGCCGTCGAATAGATTTCGGAGGCGATCTCGGCGTCCGCGATCGCGTTCGCCACCTGATAGGACTTGCCGAGCTGGCACTTGATCTGAACGAAAAAGGGCACCATGCGCGCCTCCGTGGCGTCGGCCGCCACGGGGCCGCGGCCGGCAATCCAGCAAAATCGCTCGCGGCTGGCAAGGCGTCTTGCGCCGCGCACCGCCGCGGACTAGGTATTTTGCAGCAATCTCAGTGGGGTGTCCGGTAGGCGTGCCGGGCTGAGAGGCGTAAGCCAACCCATCGAACCTGATCCGGATCATGCCGGCGGAGGGAGCTTGAGATGCACGCCCCGCACTGCGAACTGGCCGGCCTTGCCGCCGATCTCCTGGAGCGCGTCCGCCGGCAGGCTCCGCGGGTCCACTGCATCACCAATACGGTCGCTCAGGAATTCACCGCCAATGTCCTGCTGGCGGCGGGCGCGGTGCCGTCGATGACGACCTCGGCCGACGAGATCGCCGCCTTCGTGGCCGGGGCCGGCGCCCTGCTGGTCAATCTGGGCACGTTCGACGCCGAGCGCCGCGCGGCCAGCGAGACCGGGATCGCGCAGGCGGCCCGAACCGGGATCCCCTGGGTGCTCGATCCCGTGCTCATCGACCGCTCGGAATCCCGCGCCGTGTTCGCCCGGTCCCTCGTCGCGAAGCGCCCGCGCGCCATCCGCCTCAACGCAGCGGAATTCGCCGCGCTCGCCGGATACGAGGCGGAGGGCGGCCGGATCGCCCGCTATGCGGGTGAGAACGGCGTCACGGTCGGGCTCACCGGACCGATTGATCTCGTCAGCGATGGGACCCGCACCGCCTCGCGGGCGAACGGCGATCCGCGCATGGCCAAGATCACCGCGATGGGATGTGCTGCCTCGGCCCTCGTCGCCGCGTGTCTCGCGGTCGAGGACGACGCCTGGCGGGCGACGGTCTCGGGCCTGACGTTCTTGGGGGTTGCCGGCGACCTCGCCGGAGCGGACGCG
>CAYVBN010000637.1:0-12099 GCA_964449645.1 uncultured Hyphomicrobiales bacterium | reverse complement strand
TTCACGCCGGCGACGGCAACCTCCACCCACTCATCCTCTACGACGCCAATGTTCCGGGCGAGCTCGAACGCGCGGAGGCGTTCGGATCCGACATCCTGAAGCTCTGCGTCGAGGTCGGCGGCGTGCTCACCGGGGAGCACGGCGTCGGGGTCGAGAAACGCGACCTCATGCCGGCCATGTTCACCGAGACCGATCTCGACCAGCAGCAGCGGCTCAAGTGCGCGTTCGACGAGCAGGGGCTGCTCAACCCCGGCAAGGTCTTTCCGACGCTGCACCGCTGTGCGGAGCTCGGGCGCATGCACGTGAGCGGTGGCAAGCTGCCGTTCCCCGACATCCCGCGCTTCTGAGCGATGTCCGACATCTGGAAAGCGCGGGACACGCACGACGTCGAGGCCGCGATCGGCAAGGCGCTGGCCGAGGGCACGGCGCTCGAGATCGTCGGGCACGGCAGCAAGCGCGATCTCGGCCGTCCGGCGCAATCCGACGCGACGCTCGACCTCTCCGCGCTCAAGGGCGTGACCCTCTACGAGCCGGCCGAGCTCGTGCTCTCGGCGCGCGCCGGCACGCCGCTCGCGGAGATTGAAACCCTCATCGCACCGCACGGCCAGGAACTCGCCTTCGAGCCGATGGACTATGGCCCGCTGCTCGGGACGGCGCCGGGACGCGGCACGATCGGCGGCGTGCTGGCGATCAACGCTTCCGGGCCGCGCCGCATCAAGGCGGGCGCGGCGCGCGACCATTTCCTCGGCTTCACCGCCGTCTCCGGCCGTGGCGAGACGTTCAAATCGGGCGGGCGCGTGGTGAAGAACGTGACCGGATACGATCTTTCCAAGCTGCTCGCCGGCTCCTGGGGGACGCTCGCCGCCATGACCGACGTCACCCTCAAGGTCCTGCCGCGGGCGGAGACCGAGCAGACCGTCGTGGTCGAGGGTCTTGACGAGGCCGCCGCCGTGCGCGCCCTCACTGCCGCCATGGCGGCGCCCTGCGACGTGTCGGGCGCGGCGCACGTGCCAGGCGCACTCACGGCCGGCCTCGCGCCGGACGTGCCAGCCGGACGGGCCGCGACCGTGCTGCGGCTCGAAGGCGTCGCGCCGTCGATCGCCCAGCGGCGAAGCGTGCTCGAGGACGTGCTGCGGCCGTTCGGGCCGCTCGGAATCCTCGAAGGCCCGAAGTCGCGGGCGCTGTGGCGCGCCATTCGCGACGTCGTGCCGTTGGCTGCGGCCGGGCCCTTGGGCGAGCATCACGTCTGGCGCATCTCGACGGCGCCGACCCGAGGGGCCGAGCTCGCGCGGTTGATCGGACAGAAGGCCGAGATCGAGACCCTGTATGATTGGGCAGGGGGACTCCTCTGGCTCGCGGCGCGGCCGGATCAGGGCGACGTCGCGGCGATCGTGCGGGGAGCCGTGCGCGCGTGCGGAGGCCATGTGCGCCTGATACGCGCTCCGGCCGCGGTCCGCGCCGCGGCCGATGGATTCGATCCGCAGGACGAGGTGCTCGCCGCGCTCACGCGGCGCGTCAAGGCGGCCTTCGATCCGTGCGGCGTGCTCGGCGCCGGTCGGATGTGGGCGGGAATTTAGGTAGGAGCAGCCGTGCAGACGACCTTTACGGCGGAGCAACTGGCCGACCCGGACGTCGCGGAGTCGGAGAAGATCCTGCGCGCCTGCGTGCATTGCGGCTTCTGCACGGCGACCTGCCCGACCTACGTGCTGCTCGGTGACGAGCTCGATTCGCCACGCGGGCGCATCTATCTGATCAAGGACATGCTGGAGAACGACCGCCCGGCCACCGAGGAGGTCGTCCGCCACATCGACCGTTGCCTGTCGTGCCTCGCCTGCATGACCACGTGCCCATCCGGCGTGCATTACATGCACCTGGTCGATCACGCGCGGGCCCATATCGAGCGCACCTACCGCCGGCCCGTGTCCGATCGCTGGCTGCGCGCCGTCCTGGCGCGCGTCATGCCCGATCCCCGGCGCTTCCGGCTGGCGCTGATGGCGGCGCAGGTTGCCAAGCCGCTGGCGCCGCTGCTGGAGCGGATCGGGCTTGCGCCGCTCGCCGCGATGCTGCGGCTTGCGCCCACGGGCCTGCCGCCGCGCCCGCACGCCGGCGGGCGGGTCTTCCGGGCGGAGGGCGCGCGCCGCGGACGCGTTGCGCTGCTGTCGGGCTGCGTGGCCCGGGTGCTCTCGCCGGACATCAACGAGGCCGCCGTGCGCGTCCTCACCCGGCACGGAATCGAGGTCGTGCTCGCCGCCGGGGAGGGGTGCTGCGGTTCCCTCGTGCACCATCTGGGCCGCGAGACGGAGGCGCTCGCGCAGGCGCGGGCCGACATCGATGCCTGGACGGCCGAGATCGAAGGCGAGGGGCTCGACGCGATCGTGATCACGGCCTCGGGCTGCGGAACGACGGTCAAGGATTACGGTTACATGCTGCGGACCGACCCGGCTTATGCGCAACGGGCCGCGCGGGTGTCTGCGCTTGCACGCGACGTCTGCGAATATCTGGCGAGCCTGGACCTGCCGGAACCCGCCCGGCCGTCACCCCTCGTGGTTGCCTATCACGCGGCGTGCTCGCTTCAGCACGGGCAGAAGATCACGCGCGAACCGAAGCAAATGCTCACCCATGCGGGCTTCGTGGTGAAGGATATTCCCGAGGGTCATCTCTGTTGCGGATCGGCAGGAACTTACAATTTTCTGCACTCGGAACTGGCGCAGAGGTTGCGCGATCGCAAGATCGCGAATATCGAGAAAGTCGCGCCTGACGTGATCGCTGCTGGAAACATCGGCTGCATCACCCAGATCGCGGCGGGGACGAAGACCCCGGTCGTGCATCCGGTCGAACTGATCGACTGGGCAACCGGGGGGCCGAAGCCGGCCGCGGTGAAAGCGGGACGGACGGACCCGTAGACAGGACGGCACGACAGCACGAAACAGCCGAAGAAACGGGGGATAAGGCCGGCCTCGATCAGATCCGGAGCGTGCCCGCCGACGTGTTGGAGAGTTTCATTCGTGTCCATTCTTGCCGCCGATGTGCTAGAAGCGACATCGGCAACGATCGGGAGGACGATCATGGCAAAGCGTTCCAAAGCGAAGAAGTCGGTTGCCAAGAAGACCAAGCGCGCGGCGCCCGCGCGCAAGGCGAGCAAACAAAAGTCCAGTGCAAAGAAGCGCACGGCCCGCACGGCGCGCAAGACGACCAGGACTGCCGCCAAGGCGAAATCGGCGCGCAAGAAGACGGCAGCCCGTAAGCCGGCCGGAAAGACGGCTGCAAAATCCGCCGCAAAGTCGGCCGCGAAGCGCAAGACTGCAGCCAACAAGACTGCAGCCAACAAGACTGCGGCCAGGAAGCCGGCCGCCAGAACGCCCGCCCCGGCGCCCGCGCCTGCTCCGGCCCCCGCTCCCGCAAAGCCGGTGACCGCCGCGACCCCGGCCGTCATGGCCCGCGCGGCCACACCATCGGCTCCCGCCTCGTCGCCCCGTCCGAGCATGCCAGCCTCGCCCATGGGCGGTGCACCGGCGCCTGCACGCCCGACACTCACCTCGCCGTCACCTGCGCCCGCCGGCGGCGGCTTCCGCATGCCGAGCGCGCCGGTCAGCAGGCCCGGCGGGCAAGGGGGTGGTGATGGCGGTCAGGGCCAATAAGACGAAACGATCGAAGGCCAAGACGACCAGGAAAGCCGGCAGCAAACGCAAGAAGGCCGGGCCGGCGGCCGTAAAGAAGAAGGCGGCGGGCGCCAAGTCCGCCGCCCGCAAGGCACCGGGTGCCAAGACAAGCGCCAGGAGAGGCGCCAAGCGGGGCAGCGCGAGCGGTGCTGCCCGCGCGCGTTCGCAAAAGCGTCCGGACAAGCAAAAGCGTTCGGACAAAAAGACAGCAAAAAAGACCGCGCGCCCGGCAAAGCGCCTCGCGACATCCGACACAAGGCGCGTGCGTGAGGGAACGGCGCGCCCGGCGCAGAAGGCGGGTGATCCGGCGCGGGCCGGCAAGCCCCGGCGCGCAGCCAAAGCACAGGTTGGCACCACCCGGCGCGCCGCCAAGCCCGGACACAAGCGGCCGGGACGCCCGGCGCCGCGTGCGTCGTTGCGCGCGCGCAGGCAACCGGCGGCGCGACGCCTGTCGTCCGCCGCCAAGTCCGGTGTTCCGGGCGTCGTGATCCGAGGCCGGATGGAACTGCGCTACCGCGAAGTGCTCTCGCCCGCCGCCCTCGGCTTCCTGGCCGAGCTGCACCGGAAGTTCGACGGCCGTCGGCGCGAATTGCTCGCCGCGAGAGCCGAGCAGCAGGCGCGCTACGACGCGGGGGCCCTGCCGGATTTCCTCGCCGAGACGGCCGACATCCGCGCCGGCGATTGGCGCATCGCACCCGTCCCGCCCGACCTGCAGGACCGCCGCGTGGAGATCACCGGCCCGGTCGACCGCAAGATGATCATCAATGCGCTCAACTCGGGCGCGAACGTCTACATGGCGGATTTCGAGGACGCCAATTCGCCGACCTGGGCCAACAATGTCGAAGGCCAGATCAACCTGAAGGACCGCTGGGACGGGCGTCTCTCCTTCCGCGATCCCGAAACCGGAAAGCACTATGCGGTCGGGTCCGACCCCGCCGTGCTGATCGTGCGCCCGCGCGGCTGGCATCTTCCCGAGGAGCACCTGGTGATCGACGGGCGTCCGATCGCCGGCGCGTTGTTCGACTTTGGCCTCTACTTCTTCCACAACGCACACAAGACGCTCGCGGCCGGCTCAGGCCCCTACTTCTATCTGCCCAAGCTCGAAAGCCGCCTCGAAGCGCGGCTATGGAACGACGTCTTCGTCTTCGCACAGGAGAAGCTCGGCCTGCCGCTGCGCGCCATCAAGGCGACCGTGCTGATCGAGACCCTGCCGGCCGCGTTCGAGATGGACGAGATCCTGTACGAGCTGCGCGACCACATCGCCGGCCTCAATGCCGGCCGCTGGGACTACATCTTCTCGTTCATCAAGAAGCTGGCGCAGAAGCCAGAATTCGTGCTGCCGGACCGCAGCCAGGTGGTGATGGGGGAAGCGTTCCTGCGCGCCTATGCCCTGCTCCTGATCAGGACCTGCCATCGGCGCGGTGCCTTCGCGATGGGCGGTATGGCGGCGCAGATCCCGGTCAAGAACGACGAAGCCGCGAACGAAGCCGCCTTCGCCAAGGTGCGGGCCGACAAGGAACGCGAGGCGCGGGACGGCAACGATGGCACCTGGGTGGCGCATCCGGCGCTGGTGCCGGTCGCCCGCGAGGTCTTCGACCGCATGATGCCGCAGGCCAACCAGCTCGATCGGCTGCGCGAGGACGTGCGCGTCACGCACGACATGCTGTTCGAGATTCACCGTGGCACCAAGACCGAGGCCGGGTTCCGCGAGAACATCCGCGTCGGCGTGCAGTACATCGAGGCGTGGCTGCGCGGCACCGGGGCCGTGCCGATCTATAACCTCATGGAGGACGCGGCGACGGCGGAGATCTCGCGCGCGCAGATCTGGCAATGGATCAAGTATCGCGCCGTGCTCGAGAACGGGGTCGAAGTGACCCCCGAATTCTTCGAGCGCGCGCTCGGCGAGGAGATGGAGCGGGTGCGCGAGGAGGTCGGGCACGAGGCCTTCGCCAAGGGCCGCTTTCCCGAGGCGATCGGGCTCTTCCGCGAGCTCTCGCTCTCGCCGCAGTTCGTCGAGTTCCTGACGCTTCCCGCCTACGAACTGATTCTCTGACGCACGCTCTGGCGGCGGCCGCAATCCAGGGCGTGCAGCCGAGCGGCCGAAACGCGACGCCGCCGTGCCGGCGATCTGAAGCATTCCTCCCGGCCGAAGCTTTTGCTTGGAACCATCGGGGCCGCGCGCTTCGTCGCAGAAACTTGACCGCGCGGGTTTGATCACCACGTACCTGCAATGGTCGTGAGAGCGCAAAGCTCCCAATTTCGCGCGGCTCGCGTGCGCACCGGCAGTTGGAGCGGACGGCTCTCGCCGGCCGGGCACGAAAGTTCCATCGCGATTGGAAACGGGCCGCGTGCCGCCATGGCGCCACTCGCGTGGGGTTAAGCTCGCGTGGGGTTACGATTGCTCATCGGCATCCGAGGTCGGAAAGGCAGCGCAATGCGGATGGCGGAATTGTTCAGCACGGAGCGGATCATTCCCAAGCTCCGGGCGCGCGACAAACGGGACGTCCTGTCGAAACTCGCGACCACGATGAGTCGCGATGCGCAACTGCCGGTCGCGGAAATCGTCGAAACCGTCCTGCAGACGGCCGATCTCCCGGCCTTCGGCCCCCGTGCAGGCGTCGCGCTGCCACATGCCCTGATACCGGGATTACGGCGGCCGATTGCGAGCTTCGTAAGACTGCACCCGCCAATCGACTTCGGCGCCGTCGACGGAACCCGTACCGACTTGGTGGCGCTGCTGCTCAGTCCGAATGAAAGCCCGGGCGAGCATCTGCGCGCCCTGGCATGGATCGCGCGGAGATTGCGCGATGCGGACGTTCGGTCGCTTCTGCGTGCGTCACAGCGCCCCGACACCATGTACGTCGTTTTGCTCGGCGGCCATGCGCCCCGGGTGAGGTCTTGCCCCGATGCGGAGGCGCCCTACGGGAAGGAAGCAACAGGCCGATACGGACCTGAAGCTCCTGACCGGTAGCCCTCGCCTTGCCCTTCCGGTGGAAGGCCCCATGTTCATGATGAGGTGCTCAAAAGTGTGATCCACGATGATGCGCTCCGGCGATTGCCTACGCCATAGGCAGCACGGCGCGTATCGGACGTACCTCCTGATTACCCAGAGGAGGGCCGAGTGACTGAAACGACATTCCGCGCCATCCAACAGCCGCACAGTTCCGCCCGGGAACGGGAGCGGGCCGAGGCGAATCGCGAGTCGCTTCGCGAGCAGAATTCCAAATCGCAATTGGATCGCCGACTTGATCACGCGCTCGAAGAGACTTTCCCCGCGAGCGACCCGATCGCCGTCATGATCTGCTAGAAGCGACCGGATCGACCCGCTCGCTCTCGTTGGCAAACGTGTTGCTCAGCGCCCCGATTCCCTCGATGGCGACTTCGATATGGCTGTTGGTCGCCTTCATGCTGCCGACGCCCACCGACGTGCCGCACGCGATGACGTCGCCCGGCATCAGGGTCATGTCGCGCGAGAGCAGGCTGACAAGCCGCAGGGGCGGAAAGAACATGTCGTCGATCGGGTAATCCTGCCGGACCTCGCCGTCGAGGATCGTCCGCACCCTCAGTCGCATCGGATCGAGCTCGGTCTCCACGACCGGGCCGAAGGCGCCGAACGTGTCGAAGCTCTTGGCGCGCACCCACTGGGCGAAGGTCGGATTCTTGTTGATGACGTCGGCGGCCGTGACGTCGTTGACGCAGGTGTAGCCGAACACGTAGGCGGCCGCTTCCGCCTCGCTGACGTTGCGGCAGCGCCGACCGATCACGATGCCAAGCTCCCCCTCGTAGACGATCCGGCCGTCGTAGGAGCCCGGGCGGCGAATCGTGCCGCCGTGCGGCAGGAACGCATTGGGAGCCTTCAACAGATAAAGCGGTTCGTCAGGCGGCGGAACGTCGAGCTTGGCGGCAAGCTCCTGGAAGTTGTTCCACAGACAAATCATCTTGCTCGGCGTGGAGGGCGTGGCGACCGCGACCTCCGACAGCGCGATCGTCTCGCCGGTCGGCGTCGGGGCCGCGAACATATCGCCGGCATAAACAGAGATGATGCCGTGCGCGAGCGTTCCAAAGCCGGTCCGGCCGCCGTGCTCGAAACGAAGCCACTTCGCCATCGTCCTCCTCCCTTTTCGTGCTTTGTGCCGGCGCGCTTTGCTCGACGTTGCCGCGCTCTCGGGTCCCTGTCCCGATCGACCGACCGCGGTCGGTCGCGGATCGATTTGTATCAGATTTGCAACGCTCCAATCGTTTTTGTCGATAGCAACCCCGGATGCCCAAAAAGGCAGCAATTGCTGCTCCTTTCGTCTTGCCCACATGACCGGGCTGAGGTGTTCAATCACCGTGACGCTTCGATTTGGTTGCGTCCGGGTGGTGGCAAATCAAGGCTCGCTCCAGGTCGCCTGATCGCCGGATTGTTTGGCCGGCTCTTCCGATCAGCGGACCGGGTTTCGCCAGAAGGGGCAGATGATGACCAACAAGGTACTTCTCTCGACCATCGTGGCGCTCACCGTCAGCGCTACGTCCGCGTTCGCGGCCGATCTCGGCGGCCGTCTGGTGACGAAGGCTCCGCCTCCGCCGCCGCCGAGTCCCTGGGACATCGCCTTCGGCGCTGGGATCGCATCGGATTACGAATTCCGCGGCATCACCCAGTCGGATCACAAGCCTTCGGTGAACGCCTATTTCGAGCCGCGCTACAACATCTCGAAGGAGTTGCAGCTCTATGCCGGTATCGCCGGGGAGAGCATCGACTTCCCCAACCGGGCGGCGGCGGAAATCGACCTCTATGGCGGCGTGCGCCCCACCTTCGGGCCGCTCGCGCTCGATCTCGGCTTCATCTACTACTGGTATCCGGGCGGACAATGCTTCAACGCCGCGGTTCCGGGGGACTGCGCGGCGAACGCGTCGCTGGCCGGCGGGTTGCCCAACGGCAACGTCATCAAGAAAGACCTGAGCTGGTACGAGCCCTACATCAAGGCGGTTTGGACCATCAACGACTCGTGGGCGGTCGGCGGCAACTTCTATTACACGCCGTCCTATCTCAATTCCGGCGCCGACGGCGAATATCTGTCCGGCACCCTCAAATACACGTTCGCCACCGGCTTCCTGCCGAGCGGCATCGGCGGCTATCTGTCCGGCGAGGTCGGCCGCCAGTGGCTGGGAACGACCGACTCCTTCTACGGCGTCGCAGCATTCCCGACCGGCGTGCCGCTGCCCGACTACACGACGTGGAACGTCGGCCTCGGCTTTACCTGGAAGGTGTTCACCCTCGATCTGCGCTACTACGACACCGATCTCTCGAAGGGGAACTGCAACGTCATCTCCGGCGATCAGACCGCCGCCTTCGATCCCGCCAATGTCTCGGCGATCAATCCTGGCGGCCTCGGCTCGAACTGGTGCAGCGCAACCTTCGTGGCGAAGTTCACCGCCGACCTGACGCTCGACAGCCTGAAGTGAAGTAACCCTCCTCCATCCCCGACACCTCCGGTGGGCGGCGGCTCCAATGGAGCGGCCGCCTATTTCTTTTCCGCCGGGCGGAGACTTGTCGAAGGGGCGATGTCACTCCGCGGCTTCGAGCGCGCGCTCCTCGATCCGGTTGCCGGTGGCGTCGCGCTCGAGCACGAGATGCCGGCGGTGGAACGCGCGCAGCGTAGAGCGATGGCCGATGGAGACGATCGTCGTGCCCGCCAGTCGCTCGTGCAGCAGGCGATAAAGGGCGGCCTCCGCCGCCTCGTCCAGCGACGCCGTCGCTTCGTCGAGGAAGAGATAGTCGGGCCGGTGCAGGATGGCGCGTGCGATCGCGAGCCGCTGCTGCTCGCCGAGCGACAGCATGCGGTTCCAATGCGCCTCCTCGGCGAGGCGTTCGGCGAACTCGGGCAGGCCGACCGCGATGAGGACGTCGCGCACCGCGGCGATGTCGTATTCGCCCGGCAGGCCCGGATAGCTCACCGCCGCCACAAGCGACCCGAGCGGCAGATAGGGCCGTTGCGGCAGCAGCATGAGGCTTCGCCCCTGCGGCACCGTGATGGTGCCGGAGCCGAACGGCCAGATCCCCGCGACAGCCCGGAAGAGCGTGGACTTGCCGGCCCCCGAGGGACCGTTCACCAGCACCCGGTCGCCGGCCGCGAAGGCGAGGTCGGCCGCGGCGATCAGCGGCGTCCCGTTCGGCAGCCGGACGTGCAGGTCGGCGGCCTCGACTTCCGTCGCATTCGGCTTGCGGGCAACCGTGATGACGGGCGGCGTCACCGCCGCCGCGTGGCCGGCCGCGATCGAGCTTTCGAAACCGGCCAAGCGGTCGATGACGGCGCGCCATTCGGCGAGCTGACGATAGGCCGTCACGAAGAAGGAGAGCGCGTTCTGCACGCTGCTGAAGGCCGAGGCCGTCTGCATCAGGCCGCCGAGCTGGATGTGGTTGGCGAAATAGGCCGGGCTCACCACGATGTAGGGAAATACCACTGAGGCCTGATTGTAGCCGGCCGTGAAGAACGTGAGCTTCTTGGTGCGCTGCATGATGGCGAACCAGTTGCCGGCGACGAACCCGAAGCGGTCCATCAGGCGGCCGCGCTCGGCCGATTCGCCGTCGAGCAGCGCGATCTGCTCGCCGTTCTCGCGCACGCGCACGAGGTTGAAGCGGAAGTCGGCTTCATAGCGCTGCTGCTGGAAGTTGAGCGCGACGAGCGGCTGACCGATCAGATGGGTGAACACCGTGCCAATCACCGCATAGATCAATGCGGCCCAGACGAGGTATCCCGGAAGAGCCCAGGTGCTGCCGAAGAGGTGGATCGGCGCGAGCGCCGACAGGTTCCACAGGATGATCACGAAGGAGCCAAGCGTGACGATCGAGTTCAACAGCCCGAGCCCGATCGTCAGCGTCCGGTCGATGAACATCTGGATGTCTTCGGAGATGCGCTGGTCGGGGTTGTCGGCGGCATCGCCCAGCAGCTGCATGCGGTAGTGATTGCTGCCGTCGAGCCATCTTCCGAGGTATTGGCCCGTGGTCCAGGTCCGCCAGCGAATCTGCAGCCATTGATTGAGATAGAGCTGGTAGACCGCGAGCACGATGTAGGCGGCGGCAAGCGCGCAGAAGTACAGGAGCTCGCTGACGAAGGCATCCCAGTTGTGGTCCTGCAGCGCATTGTAGAACCGGTTGTTCCATGCGTTGAGCAGGACCGAGATGGCGACGATCGCGAGTTCGATGGCGATCACCGCGGCGAGCAGCACGCGGCCGGCCCAGCGATCCTCGGAGCGGAAGTACGGGATGGCGAGCCGCCAGATGACGCCGAGCGTCGAGATGAGACCTGACAAAACGAGACCTCCAAGACGGGGTGCGCCCCCTGGCGGGCGGCCGTCGCCACGCCGGGTATAGACTATAGGCTTAGATCGGCCAGCAAGCCTATGAAATCGCCGATGTTTTTATGCACGGGCCAGCCCTTGTTCCACTGCGGTGCGGTGGCCTGGGCATTGTCGCCAGCCTCCGAACACTCCAAACTGGCGAAACTGTGGTGACTAAACCCGCTTCTGGGTTGTTTTCTCGAAAGTAGTCACCGTTTGGAAGGGAGACAACGTCGATCACCGTACTGAAAGCGAAAACACAAATCGCTTGGGAGGGCGACCATATGACGAAAAATATACGAGCAGATGCCTCAGCGCTGACATCACGGCGAAGCTTCGTCGGAGGTATGGCCATCGCCGGCGCTGCCACTGTGGCGGCACCTTACGTGCGCAATGCCGAAGCCGCCACGACGACGACCTGGAAAATCCAGACATCATGGCCGGCCGGCGTCGGCCTCAATACGTTCAAGGCCTGGTGCAACAGCATCAAGGAGAAGACGAGCGGCGAGCTGGAGTTCAAGCCGTTCGCGGCCAAGGAAATCGTCGGCGATTTCGAGCTTCTCGACGGCGTGAAGAACGGCGTTCTCGAAGCGATGAATTCGTTCTGTGTGTACTGGGTCGGCAAGATTCCTGCGACCGCGTTCCTCTCGTCCTATCTGATGGGTCTGCGCTATCCGCACGAATGGGACATCTTCTTCTATTCGAAGGACGGCGTGAAAATGGCCCGCGAGATATACGCGAAGCAGGGCTTGTTCTGGGTCGGCCGCATCCATCACGGACCGAACATTATCCACTCGAAGAAGCCGATCCGTTCGATCGAGGACTTCAAGGGCCTCAAGCTACGCGTGCCCGGCGGCATGATCGCCGAGGGCTTTGCGGCGGCTGGCGCGCGCACGACCTTGCTGCCGGGGGGTGAAGTGTTCTCGGCGCTCGAGAAGGGCACCGTGGACGCGGCCGACTATACCGGTCCGGCGGTCAACTGGGACCTCGGCTTCCAGCAGGTCACCAAGTACATCTGGACCGGACCTCCCGGCCTGGAGTCGATCTACCAGCCGGTCGACCTGATGGACCTCGTGGTCAACATGAACGTCTGGAACAAGCTCTCGCCGCAGATGAAGCT
>CAYVBN010000636.1:0-7062 GCA_964449645.1 uncultured Hyphomicrobiales bacterium | reverse complement strand
CGCGCTGCCGCCCCAGATGGGGCGCGACCCCCATCATCACGGCTTCCGACATGATCAACCCGCGCGTGACGTCGAGGTTGGCGCGCATGCGCTGCGGATCGACTTCGAGGCCGCCGACGAGAAACTTCGCCTGCGCGAGCGCGCCGGCGCTCAGCAGGAAGATGTCGGGCACCGCGATCCACTCGATCTCCCACGGGCCGGTCGAGCGCTCGTGATCCTCCACCATGGCGTCGAGCAGCGCGGCCACGTTCTGTCGCACCATGGCGACGCAGGCGTGGATGTAGTTCGACGAGATCGGATTACGCTTCTGCGGCATCGTGCTCGAGGAGCCGCGGCCGTCGGCGAACGGCTCGTACACTTCTTCGACCTCGGTCTGCATCATCAGCTTCACGTCCATCGAGATCTTGCCGAGGGTGCCGGTGAGAAGACCGAGGAAGCAGCCGACCTCGGCGATGCGGTCGCGTGCGGTGTGCCAGGCGATCTCGGGCACGCCGAGGCCGAGTTCCTTCATCAGCGCGTCCTGCACGGCGAGCCCGCGGTCGCCGAGCGAGGCGAGCGTGCCGGCCGCGCCGCCGAATTCGCCGACCAGCACGCGCGGACGCAGTTCCGCGAGCCGCTGCTTGTGGCGCTGAAAGGCCGCGAGCAGCACCGCCATCTTGTGCCCGAAGGTGATCGGGATCGCCTGCTGCAGATTGCTGCGGCCGGCCATCGGGGTGTCGCGGTATTTCCGCGCGAGTCCCGCGAGCGAAGCGGCGATCGCATCGATGTCGGCCGCCACGAGGTCGAGCGCCTCACGGATTTGCAGGATGGTCGCCGTGTCGGTGATGTCCTGCGTGGTCGCGCCCCAGTGACACCATTCGCCGAGGTCATCGCGGCAGAGCGCCACGAGCTGCTGCACCACCGGCAGCACCGGATAGCCGATCCGCTCGGTCCCAAGTTTGAGCTTGGCGATATCGTACTGATCGACCGAACAGTGTCGGCAGATCTCCTCGGCCGCTTCGGCCGGAATGAGTCCGAGCCGCGCCTGCACCCGGGCGAGCGCCGCCTCGACGTCGAGATAGCGCTGGATCCGGGTCTCGTCGGAGAAAACCCGCCGCATCGGCTCGGTCGAGAAGATGTGGCGGAAGATGTGGGAGTCGACGGCGCTCGCGGTCATGGGTCGATCCTTCGAAAACGCGCCCCGGCATCCGGGCGACGCCTGCGCATGATCGCGGATGACCTCCGCGAACGCCATCGGGCGACATGCGAGGACCGGAAGAAGATCGAATGCTGAGGATATCCAGAGCAGCTGGGAAGGGACGGCCCGACGGCCACACGCTGGCCGATATCGCCCTTTAGGCGAACCAGCGTACCGCGAGCACGACGATGAGCAGCCCCACGACCGACATGCTCCAGGCCAGGACGAGCCGCACGAAGGCCGTGCGCGACATGTGCGCCAATGGCAGCCGCCTGGACGGCATGCGCCTCAGACCGCGGCCGGCAAGCCGGCGGTTGGTCAGCCCGATCGGAAACAGCGGACTTGTCCGGCCCGAAACGGGCCCGAAGCAGCGGGCCAGGATGTTCCGGGCGCCGGCATCGAGCACGGTTTCAACCGCCCGTAGCGATGCTTCCGTGATGTGCAACATCACCCGCGATTCGCTCTGCCGGAGTGTGACAGGAGTATTTCAAAAAAGTATTTTGCCTCGCCCTCCGAAATGTCAATGAACAGACGGACAGATTAGATGAATTATAAAATCGCCTGTGCTGGTTGGTCGCCTGTCAGATCACGCGCTTTTCAGCGGACCGTCTAGATTAGAACGAATTGAAACAAGAATTTGCTCATTCACGACAGGCGGTTCCACTTGGCGCAGATCCTTTCCCGTTTCCTTCCGGCCGGGCAGGCCCGGAGGCCCTCTCTCCCGTCCCGGGACCTCGGAGGGCCGGGGGATGCGGCGCCCGATTTTTGCCGCCGTGGCGCCCCTTCGCTGCGGCGCTCAGGACACACAACCGGAACAGAAGGATGGCGTGGCTTGTACGCTGATGACGGCCTGCTAGCCTGCGAATCGATCGAAGCGCCGGGCGGACGCGCACAAAACCGCTCAACAGCCGTTACGGGGGTCACGGGTCGGCGGCGAGCGAAAGACCATCGCATGTGGACACGCGCAGGGGGACGTTCGGCTGCCGCAAATGTCAGGGCGAGCCGGCGGCTCGGCCCGGTCCTTGGTCCGTTCCTGGGCCCAGTCCTTGGTCCATTCCTGGGCCCGTGTCTCGCGCTCCTGGTCTCGGGCTGCATCCTGGGCACCGAAAAGCCCGATCTCGCGCTCGAAGTTCCCCAGAGCTACCGCGCCCCGCACGGAGCGGCCGAAGCATCGCTGCCGCCGCTCGACTGGTGGCGCGGCTTCCGCTCGAGCGAGCTCACGCAGCTCATGGAGGAGGCGCAGGCCGCAAATTTCGACATCGCGGTCGCCATTGCCCGCATCCGGCAGGCCGACGCGCAGGCGAAGATCGCCGGGGCGCCGCTGTTTCCCACCCTCGATCTCAATGCCAGCGCGACGCGCTCGCGCCAGGCGACGGCGGTCGCCGGATCGACCGGCGGCATCGGCGGGTCCGCCGACCGGACGGTCTACAATGCCAACCTCACGGCGAGCTACGTGCTCGACTTCTGGGGCCAGAACCGGGCGGCCCTGCTCGCGGCCGAACAATCCGCCATCAACAGCCGTTTCAACCGCGACGTCGTGGCGCTGACCACGATCGTGACCGTCGCCAACACCTACTTCCAGGTCCTCGCCGCGCAGGACCGCCTGCGCATCGCCCGCGAGGACCTCGCGGCGGCGACCCGGATTCTCAACCTGATCCAGCAGCGCCTCGAGGCCGGAACCGCATCGGCGCTCGACATCGCCCAGCAGCAGACGCTGGTCGACACCCAGCGCGCGGCGATCCCCCCGCTCGAGCAGACGCTGCGCCAGAGCATCGCTCAGCTCGCCCTGCTCGTCGGACGCGCTCCGGAGCACTTCAACGTCAAGGGCGGGAGCATGTCGCGCATCGCGGTGCCGCGCGTGACGCCCGGCTTGCCGTCCGAAATCCTCAACCAGCGGCCCGACATCCGCGCCGCCGAGGCGCAGCTCGCCTCGACCAACTACAGCGTCGAATCCGCGCGCGCCGCCTTCTTTCCCAACATCGCCCTGACCGGCACGACCGGGTTTCAGAGTGCGGCACTGCGGACGCTGTTCGGACCGGGGGCCTGGTTCTATACGGCTGCGGCGGCCCTGGCCCAGCCGATCTTCGACGGCTTCCTGCGCGAGGGAGAGCTCGATCTGCAGCGGGGCCGGCAACAGGAAGCCTTGCAGACCTACCGAAAGTCGGTCATTTCAGCGTTCTCGGACGTTGAAATCGCGTTGATCGCGATCCAACAGACGGCCGAGCGCGAGCGGCTGCAGACGGCCGCAGTGGCAAGCGCGCGCAAGGCTTTCGATATTTCGGAGACGCGGCTGCGCGAAGGCACGGTCGACCTCGTGACCGTGCTGCAGACGCAGCAGACGCTGTTCCAGAACGAGGACCTGCTGGCGCAGGCGAGGCTTGCGCACCTGCAGGCGATTGTCAGCCTGTTCCAGGCGCTCGGGGGCGGCTGGTCACCTGTCAAGCGAGAGATGCGCCATGCCTGATGGCGCCGGCTCGTAGGGCACGGTCCGAGTTGGTGGAATCCGAACGTGCTCTGGTGGCCCGATTCCGAAGTTCGCAATACTTTGCAGCGGGCTCTGCTGCGAACTTCGGAATCAAGGGGCCACCAGCAACCTTATGATTCTGGTGTGGCTTTTGGATTTGAAGTTCCTATCGGACCTCGCTGCACAATCTTAGGAACTTCAAATCCGCCACACTAGATTGTTGGTTTGTCGCATTTTCTACGGCGAACCGGTACCCAATTCGCCGGAAAATGCTCCGGCCGGCACGGCATCATGGCAGCGCGCGAAACGAACGATGAAGAGACTTCGACGATATCTCGGGATCGGCCTCGTGGTCGTGGTCCTGGTCGGCATCGGCGTGCTGATCCTGACCAGCGGGCAGGAGCGCCAGCGCAACGGCGGCCGCTTCCGCGCCGGCAATGAGGCGCCGGTGCCCGTGCTCGTGGCGGCGGCCCGCACCGCCGACGTGCCGGTCTATTTCGACGGCGTCGGCACGATCCGGGCGCTCAATACGGTGACGATCCGGCCGCAGATCGACGGCAAGCTCATCAGCGTCAATTTCAAGGAAGGCCAGGACGTCGAACGCGGCTATGTGCTGGCCGAACTCGATCCGACCATCTACCAGGCGCAGCTCGACCAGGCGCGCGCCAAGAAAGGCCAGGACGAGGCGCAGCTCGCCAACGCCAAGCGCGACCTCGAACGCTATCAGCGTCTCGCCCAGACGAACTCGATCACCCAGCAGCAGGCCGACACGCAGAAATCGCTGGTCGCGCAGCTCGAGGCGCAGGTGCGCGCCGATCAGGCGGCAATCGAGAACGCTCAGGGGGTCCTCGACTACACCCGGATCACCGCGCCGTTCGCCGGCCGCACCGGCATCCGGCAGGTCGACGTCGGCAACCTGGTGCATCCGACCGATCAGAACGGCATCGTCGTCATCACGCAGATCCGGCCGATCTCGGTCCTGTTCACGCTGCCGCAGCAGCAACTCGGCCGCGTCAATAAGGCGTTCGCACAAGGGCCGCTGGAGGTCGAGGCGCTCGGGGACGACGGCGTCGCGGCGCTCGATCACGGGACCCTGCAGGTGGTCGACAACCAGGTCGATCAGTCGACCGGGACGGTGCGGCTCAAGGCCGAGTTCCCCAATCCGGACCTGCAGCTCTGGCCCGGCCAGTTCGTCAACGTGCGGCTGCGGGTCGACACGCTTCATGACGCCACCGTGGTGCCGACCGCTGCCGTGCAGCGCGGACCGAACGGCACGTTCGTGTACGTCGTGCAGACAGGCAACACCGTGTCGGTGCGCCAGGTCACCGTCTCCCAGCAGGACGAGACGCAGGCGGTGATCGCCAGCGGTTTGCAGCCCGACGAGCGGGTCGTCACCTCCGGGTTCGCCCGCCTCGCCGAGGGCAGCCGCATCAGCATCGGCACGGCCGAGCCGGCAAGCGGCGCTGCGCCCGCGGCACCGGCCGGCGAGCGGCGGCGCGGCGCGCACCAGAACGGGGCAGGGGCCGTTGTCGAGCCGGCCCGCGCGAACGAGCGGCGCAACCGGCGCGAGGGCGCGGCGACAGGCCACCCATGAGCGTTTCCACGCCCTTCATCCGGCGGCCGATCGCAACCTCCCTGCTCGGGGTGGCGGTGCTGCTCGGCGGAATCCTAGGCTACTGGCTGCTGCCGGTCTCCTCGCTGCCGCAGGTCGATTTCCCCACCATCCAGGTCACGACCCAGCTTCCGGGAGCCAATCCGGACACCATCACGTCGCTCGTCACGGCGCCGCTCGAGCGTCAATTCGGCCGGATTCCCTCGCTCGCGAGCATGTCGTCATCGAGCTCGTACGGCATCAGCCAGATCACGCTGCAATTCGACCTCGACCGCGACATCGACGCCGCCGCCCAGGACGTGCAGGCCGCGATCAATGCCGCCGGCTCGACCCTGCCGCGCAATCTTCCCTATCCGCCGACCTACTCGAAGGTGAACCCGGCCGACGCCCCGGTGATGACGCTCGCGCTCACCTCCGACACGATCTCGCTGCGCCAGCTCAGCGATCTCTCCGACACGCTGCTGTCGCAGCGGCTGAGCGAGGTCACCGGCGTCGGGCACGTGTCGATCCAGGGCGGCCTCAAGCCGGCAGTACGCATCCAGGCCGACCTCACGCGGCTCGCTTCCTACGGGCTCTCGCTCGAGGACCTGCGCACCGCGATCGTCGGCGCCAATGTGGCCGGGCCGAAGGGCTCGCTCGACGGCGCGCAGCAGTCCTACACCATCGCCGCCAACGACCAGCTCGCCGCCGCCTCAGCCTACCGGGCGCTGGTCATCGCTTATCGCAACGACGCGCCGGTGCTGCTCGGCGACGTCGCCGACGTGGTCGACGGGCTCGAGAACAGCAAGATCGCCGGCTGGTACCACGGCGTTCCGGCGGTCATCGTCGACATCCAGCGCCAGCCCGGCGCCAACGTGATCGAGACGGTCGCGCGCATTCGCCACGAACTGCCGCGGCTGCAGCGGGCGATGCCGGTCGGCGTCAAGCTCGCGGTCGTCAGCGACCGCACCGACACCATTCGGGCCTCGGTGCACGACGTCCAGTTCACGCTCGTGCTCAGCGTCGCCCTGGTGGTGACCGTGGTGCTGATCTTCCTGCGCACGCTGCGCGCCACCGCCATCGCCGGCGTGGCCTTGCCGCTGTCGCTCGTCGCCACCTTCGGGGTGATGTGGTTCTTCGGCTTCAGCATCGACAATCTCTCGCTCATGGCGCTGACGATCGGCACCGGCTTCGTGGTCGACGACGCGATCGTCATGATCGAGAACATCGTGCGTCACATGGAGGAGGGTGAGGACCCGTTCGAGGCGGCGCTGCGCGGCGCCGGCGAGATCGGCTTCACCATCATCTCGCTGACCGTCTCGCTGATCGCCGTGTTCATTCCGCTGCTGTTCATGACAGGCATCGTCGGCCGCATGTTCCGCGAGTTCGCTCTGACGCTGACGATCGCGGTCGTGACCTCGGCCATCGTCTCGCTGACGCTGACGCCGATGATGTGCAGCCGCTTGCTGCGCAACCAGCAAGGGGCGCAGGGCGGGCGTCTCCTGGGCGCATTCGGGCGGGCGCTCGACGGAACCGTCGAGGCCTACCGACGCAGCCTCGAATGGGTGCTGCGGCATCAGGGCGCGACGCTCGTCGCGACCGTGCTGACGCTCGTCGCCACGATCGCCCTCTACGTCGTGGTGCCGAAGGGCTTTCTGCCCACGCAGGACACCGGCCTGATCACCGCCGTGACCGATGCGGGCCCCGAGGTCTCGTTCGGGGAGATGCAGCGGATTCAGGAGCAGGTGGCGAACGCCGTGCAGCGCGACCCCGACGTCACCGGCGTCGTCTCGGTGGTCGGCGTCAGCCCGCTCAATCCGACGCCCAATG
>CAYVBN010000635.1:0-6493 GCA_964449645.1 uncultured Hyphomicrobiales bacterium | reverse complement strand
CGACGCATTCGTGTTCTGCAGCTTCAATCAGGCATACAAGATCACGCCGGATGTATTCGACACTTGGATGAAGCTTCTGAACGCGGTCGATGGTTCGGTCTTGTGGCTGCTGGGCGGCGAACCGGAGGTCGCCGCGTCCTTGCGAAGCCGTGCCGTCGCGGGCGGGGTCTCGGGCGAGCGGATCGTGTTCGCCTCGTTCGTTTCGAACGCGGAGCACCTCGCACGTATCGGCAACGCGGACCTCGCGCTGGATTGCTTTCCATATGGTTCTCACACCACCACAAGCGACGCCCTCTGGGCGGGCGTTCCGTTGGTTGCCTTGGCCGGACACACGTTCGCGTCGCGCGTTTCGAGCAGCATATTGAGGGCGGCCGGTTTTCCCGACCTCGTCAGCACGTCGCTCGACGACTATTTCGACCTGGCGCTACGTCTGGCGATGGATCGCGAGCGGATGTCGGCATTGCGTGCACGCATTGCGGCGTCGCGTTCTTCGCCGCTGTTCGACACGGTGCAGTTCACGCGGACATTGGAGGCGGCATACGAAGCCGTGTGGACGCGGCACATGTCGGGACTGCCACCCGATCACATAGCCGTTGCCTAGTCCAAGCCTGCACGCTCATTGCACTCACTCGAGTGGAGTTACGGAAAAATTTCGCGGTGCCTCGCCTTTGCGATGGATCTGCATCATCTGCTTGTAGGCGGCCTCGATATGCCGACAGTACCGGGCGGCATCGAACAACGGCGATGTGAGGCGATTTCGCGCCGTTCTCTCGCGCAGTTCGCGAAAGTGAGCGGCATTGCGCGCAAGCTCGATGGCGAGGCGCTCGTAGTCGGCGAGTGTGTCCGTCACGAGGTCGTCGAGTCCCATGGCATTGAGCAGGCTTGCGGCAACTCTGCCAGGAAAGGACTTTCCGCGACATGTCAGGACAGGCAACCCTGCCCAAAGCGCGTCGCTTGCGGTTGTGTGCGCGTTGTACGGCAGCGTATCAAGAAAGAGATCCGCTAGGCGGTGGCGTGCCAAGTGCCGTGCGCTATCGAGACGCTCCGCAAACACGAGTCGATCCGGGTCGACGCCGCGGTTCGCCGCCTCTCGGCGCAGATTGTCCTCCGTGCGTACATCGTCGCGCAGAAGCCAAAGAACGCTCCCGTCTACCGCCTGCAGCACGCTCATCCAGACATCGAAAACAGGTTCTGTGATCTTATAAGGATTGTTGAAGCAGCAGAAAACGAACGCGTCAGCAGGCAGGCCCATGTCCGCTCGCAAGGGCGTCTGCGCGGAAATTGCCCGTTTGGAGTCGTTCGGCTGGTAGCAATCGGGCAGATGGACGATGCGCTCACAGTAGAACGGCTCTTCGGCGAACGGCAGGACGATCTTGTCGCCGATAATATAATCCATGAAATCCGCGCCGAGCGTCCCGGGGTACACGAGGTAGCTGACCTGAACAGGCGCACTTCGGTGAGCGAAGATGCCCGGGCGGCTGTTGTGAAGATGAGCCGTCAAGTCAACCGCGATGTCGATCTCGAGTTCGCGCAACAGTCCGGCGATCTCGCCGTCGTTCTTGGTGTGCACGTCGTGGAACGCATCGAACGCTTTTACGAGGCGAACGCGCATGTCACTCGCATCATTCAGTCCAATGGAAAAGCCCATGACCTCGAATCGTGAGCGGTCGTGCAGCTCGAAAAGCTCCGCGGCAAGATAGGAGGTCGCATGCTGGCGAAAATCGGCAGACACATAGGCGAGGCGGATTTTGTCGTGTCGATATGTCGGTAGATGCGGCCGCCCCGGAGCTGCCGGTAAACGCATGGCTATGTAGTTGCGCGCACACGCGAGCTGGAGCGCAGGGTCGTCGGAATAGCCCAGGAATGTTTGCGGGTTGATGCATGATTTGCGCGTGAGCACATGGCCGGCAAGCATCTTCGAAAGAGCGGCTGTGCGGGTCCAGTCGCAGATGGCGAGCGCCGAGGTCGCAAGTCCGCTCAGCGCGTGCGGGTGGTCCGGTGCGAGCGCCAAGCCCCGTTCGAAGCTTTCGATCGCCTCGGCGTGGCGCTTCAACTCTGAAAGAACACCGCCGCGATTGACGTGCGCCTCCGCATGGTCGGGGGCCAGCGCGATCGCCCGATCGTAAGCGGAAATGGCCTCGTCCAATTGCTTGAGATCAGCCAGCACGTTGCCGCGTCCGTTCCAAGCATCCACGTTGGATGGTGCAAGCGAGAGGGCTTGGTCGTAGCTCGAGAGCGCGGCCGTATAGCGATCGAGCGCGCGTAACACATTGCCCCGATTGATCAGCGCTTCGGGAAAATCAGCTCGCAGCGTGAGGGCGCGGTTGCAAGCCTCCGCTGCTTCCTCCAACCGCCCGAGTTCTTTCAGCGCAATGGCCCGGTTGTTGTGGGCGTCCGCGTCCTCCGGCTCGACCGCTAGGACGCGATCACAGCATTCGAGCGCGTCCGTGTGGCGACCAACCTGCAAAAACACGATACCGCGATTGTAGTGCGCCTCGACGTCCTGATCGTTCTCTGCAAGGATCCGGTCATAGGCGGCAAGCGCGTCGTCATAACGACGGAGCGTTCGCAGCGTGTTTCCCAGATTGGTCAGAGCCGCAGGGTCATTGGGCGCCATCTCGAGTGCACGGCGATAGCTCGCCAGGGCTTCTTCGTATCGTCCCATGTCGTGCAGCACGATGCCCTGATTGCACAGCGCGGCAACGGAGCGTGAATTGACTGCGAGAGCCTTGTTGATCAGCCTTAGCGCTTCGTCCAGTTGCCCTTGTTGATGTCGTAGCAGGCCGAGCAGATGTAGAGCGTCGAACTCGCGCGGCTTCGCCCTGAGGGCCGCCCGATAGAGCCGTTCGGCTTCCGCGAGCCGCCCGCTCTGGTGGAGCTGAATCGCCTGTTGGAGGGGGCTGGCCAAGGATACCGTGCGAGGTTATTGCGATGCGGAACGACTAGCAGGGGCACGATGCGGAGCACAAGCATTCGACACGGCCGCAACCGCGCAATGCAGAGCGGCAGGCCGGAATCTGGTTGCGGGTGCGGCAGGAGCGCCGATGACGCCATTGGGTCCGACGTTCGTCGTGCCACCCTTTTTCATGTCTTCTGACGTCGCATGAACCGCAAGGACCGCCGCGCAGCGGGAAAACACAGGACGGCTGGCACCTCGGGCGGCCTTGCCAGCCCCGAGCTCGCATCCGTCTTTGCCGCCGCCGTTCGCGCGCACCAGGCGGGCCATCTTGCCGAGGCCGAAGCGGGCTACCGGCAGGTCCTGGCGCTCGCCCCTGATCATCCGGCGAGCCTCTACTATCTGGGCATCGTTGCGCAGCAGACCGGGCATCACGCCGCCGCGGTCGACCTGATCGGCAAAGCGATCCGGATCAACGACAGAAATCCCGAGTGGCGCTATCATTTAGGGCTCGCGCTGCACGCGCTCGGGCGTCTCGACGAAGCCGCCACGCACTATCGCCGGGCGATTTCGCTCGCACCCGACTACGGCGCGGCGCACATGAATCTCGGCAACGTGCTCGATCAGCAAGGCCAGCCGGACGCGGCACTCGCCTGCTACGAGCGCGTCCGCTCGCTGCAGCCGAACGCGGCAGTGGCGCATTACAACATCGCCAATGTGCTCGCCCGGCAGGGTCGCCTCGACGACGCGGCGGCGAATTATCGGCGCGCGATCGAGGCCGACGCGAATCTCGCCGAAGCCTGGAACAATCTTGGCAACATACTGAAAGAACAGGGAAAAATGGAGGCGGCGGCGGACCACTTCCGCCGCGCCTTGGCGCTGCGGCCGGACCTCGCGGACGCGCACAGCAACCTCGGCGCTCTGCTCGCGGCGTCGGGCCGTTTCGACGAGGCCGTCGCGCACTTGCGTCGGGCGGTTGAAGTCGATGCATCGCTCGTCGAAGCGCACAACAATCTCGGCAACGTCCATCTCGCACGTGGACAGTTGGACGAGGCGCGCGCGGAATATCAGCGCGCGGTCGAACTGCAGCCGGGTTTTGCCGAGGGCTACGAAAATCTTGCGCGCGTGCTCATCGCGCGTGGTGAGCCAGATGCCGCGCTCGCTCTGTTGCGCCGTGTATTCGGGCTGCGCGAGAGCGAGGCCGCCAAGGCGCTCGTCGTGCATTGTCTGAAAGCGTTGCGGACGACGCCGGCCGGAGACGTGCGTGACCTCGTTCTGCGCGCGCTGTCGGAAAATTGGGGCTGGGCGCACGATCTGGAAGAGATCGCTGCCCGCGCCGTCAAGGAGAACGGCGCCGTCGGTGCCTGCATCGAACGCGCTGCGCAGGCTTGGCCGCGGCGGTTGACGGCCGATGAATTGTTTGGATCGTCGGGGCTGTCGCCGGTGGCCGCAGACGATCTGCTTGTGATGCTGCTGCGCTCGGCATTGGTTGCCGATCTCGCACTCGAACGGTTCCTCACGAGCGTGCGCGCGGTGTTGCTCGAAATGGCGGAAACCCGCCAAGCACAGGCACTTTCGAGCACCGAGTTGCGTTTCGCGTGTGCGCTCGCACAACAGTGCTTCACCAACGAATACGTCTTCGCCGTCGAAGAACGCGAGCAGGCGCGCGTCGAAGAAATGCGGCAAGCGATCGAAACCGCGCTCGATGCCGGCGCCGAGATCGGTCCATGGCATCTCGCGGCCGTTGCGTCCTATGTGCCGCTGCACGCGCTACAGGGCGCGTCGCGGCTCTGCGGACGATCGTGGCCAGAACCCGTCTCGGCGTTGCTGCGCCAGCAGATCGAGGAGATCGCACGGGAACGCGATCTGCGCGCACGCATTCCGTGTCTCGGCACGATCGCGAATGAGACCTCGCGTCTGGTGCAGCAGCAGTACGAGGAAAATCCTTACCCGCGCTGGGTCCGGCCCGCGCCGGCGCAAGGGCGGGTGCGCCTCGCCGACTATCTGCGTGAGAAATTCCCGCGCGCGTCATTCGAGGATTTCGCCGCCATCGCGGCCCACGACGTTCTGATCGCCGGCTGCGGCACCGGCCGGCAGGCGATCGAGACCGCGCAGCGGCTCGCCGACGCGCGCGTGCTCGCCATCGATCTCAGCCGGGCGAGCCTCGCCTATGCGGCGCGCAAGACCAGCGAGATGGGGCTCGACAACATCGACTATGCGCAGGCCGATCTGCTCGAACTGCCGTCCGCCGGCCGCACGTTCGATCTGATCGAGGCGAGTGGGGTTCTGCACCATTTGGCGGATCCGGCAGCAGGCTGGCGCGCCTTGCTCTCGGTCCTGCGACCGGGCGGGGTGATGTTCGTCGGGCTCTACAGCAGGTTGGCGCGCCAGGACGTGGGCGCGGCACGCGCGTTCATTGCCGATCGCGGCTACGGCAGCAGCGCGGACGAGATTCGCCGTTGTCGCCAGGCGCTCGTCGCCGACGAGGGCGGCGACCTCGCCCGGAAGCTCGCCCGGATGGGCGATTTCTGGACCACGAGCAGTTGCCGCGACCTGCTCTTTCACGTCCAGGAGCAGCAGACGAGCATCGGGGAGATCGATGCGTTCCTCGCCGAGGACGAGCTCGAGTTTCTCGGCTTCGAGCTCGATCCGTCGGTGCTCCAGCGGTTTCGTTCGCGCTTTCCCGGCGAGGGCGCTGCGGCCGACCTCGCGAACTGGGACGCCTTCGAGCGGGAGCATCCGCGCCTGTTCCTCGGCATGTACCAGTTCTGGCTGCGGAAGCGGGTTGCGGGCACGGCCAACTGACCCGGCGGCGGCCACGGCGCCCCGAATCGATTGCCCAATGATTCGGCACCGGCCCCCCAAAAGCGAGGCTGTCGATACGCCGCGGATGGTCTGGCTTGGCCGGCGCGGAGCCCGCAACCGGAAATAGCGTAGGCCGATGGCCTCCCGCTTTGTGGCGTAACGATTGCGTTTCGGGGAGGAGCGGCGGGGCGGCCGGGTTGCACGCGCCGGATGATACCACCGACGGCGAATTCGACGAAAGACGCCAACGGTTTATAGCTATTCCAAGGCGACCGTGCCGAGGCCTTGCCCTTAGGTTCCAGGGGCCTCTTTGGAGGTATCGGAACGGGCCGTTCGGGAGGGCCCCGAACCCCGCCAGACCTCGGAAACATCGCGTGTTTTTTCAGCAACACCGGGCGAAAAACACGCTGTTTATGCTGTGGGAACGGCGCTTCTTTATTGCTTGCCAAATACCGCGAGTTAATGTGAACGCGCGACGGAGGGGGGCATCCCCGGGTCGCCCCGACTGGTATTCCGGCTCTGGCCGAATGTGGAACACCACAAGGCGGAATTGGGGGTCAGGCGGTGCGGGGACAAGGGGACCTTCCAGGGTGCACGCACCCGGCGGAGACGGAACCCTCCCACAAACAACTGGAGGTTCATTATGAAGATGGTGAAAAGCCTACTCCTCGGCTCGGCGGCGGGACTCGTCGCGGTCGCCGGGGCGCAGGCGGCCGATCTTCCCGTCAAGGCCAAGCCGGTCGAGTACGTGAAGGTCTGCAGCCTGTACGGTGCGGGCTTCTTCTACATGCC
>CAYVBN010000634.1:0-2352 GCA_964449645.1 uncultured Hyphomicrobiales bacterium | reverse complement strand
CAGCCGACGTCATCGTGATGCTCGGGGTGCTCGAATACGTGGTCGACGTCGAGGCCTTCTTCGCGCGCCTGCGGCGCGCCCGGCGCGAGATCGTGCTGAGCTATTGCGTCAGCGAATTCACCGAGGGCGTAGACCGGGCCTCGCTCGGCTGGATCAACCATTTCAGCCTGTACGATCTCGCCGCGCTGTTCGATCGTCACGGCCTGCGCATCGTGCGCTCGGATCGCATCGATCAGATGCAGATCCTGATGAAGCTGCGGCCGGCGGAGAACGTTCCCGCCATCCGTCCGTTCACGGCCGCGGTCGTCTCCTACAACGACGTCGGCAATTTCGGCGACCGGCTCGGCTCCCACATCGTCAATTCGCTGCTGCCGCCGCAGGCCGAGGTGCATTCGCTCACCTTCCGCACGCTGCACAACGCGCGGGAAAGCTACGACCTCGTGGTGCTCGGCATCGGCAACAGCATCTTCAAGCCATTGCTCAACGATGCCCTGTTCGACGTCGCCGGACGCGGCAAGGCGACGATCGGGATTTTCGGCACGCAGTATCGCGAATTCATCTCGCGACCGCTGTTTGAGCGGCTGATCGACCGGCTCGACACCTGGTTCGCGCGCTACGAGGAGGACATTTATCTCTACGGCCGCGACCGGCAGAACGTGGTCCATCTCGGCGACTGGCTGATCACGCAGTTTCCGATGAGCCGCGCGGAGGACGACACGCCGCTGCAGATCGGGGACGAGATCTGGAACGACCTGCCGCTCGACCGCACCATCCAGAAGATCCAGCAGCACAAGAACGTCTATTCGACGCGGCTGCACCCGCTGTTGTGCGCGCTCACCTCCGCCGAGCTCGCAGCCTATGCGGAGCAACCGGGCGAGGGCGGCGCGCTCTCGGGCAAGTTCCGCAGCATGCTGCTCGATATCTTCGGCCGCACGTTTCCGGAGCGGAAATTCTTCGTCGTCGATCGCGAGGCCGTCGCGCGCTACAAGGCCCGGGTCGCCGCCAATGTCGAGCTCGTGCGCGCCCGCATGGCCGAAATCGCCGAACGCGTGGCGGCGGCCTGAGCCCCTCCGGCCGGCCCCGTCTTTCTGGATTTTTCCGTCGTCCGGGCCTATAACGCCGTCACATCCGGATAGCGGCCGTTCGACGCGCCGCGCAGGTCGGTGTCCGCCGGCCCGTGCGAGAGGTCTCGGTGTTCGGTTGGAGCATGATCCCGAAAAGTGGATACGGGTTTTCGGGAGAGATCATGCTCGAACCAAGGAGATGGAGCGGGATGCAACGCGAAGCGAAGTCATCCCGCTTCGGCGCGTGACGGCCGGATGCGATTGCAGGAAGACCCATGGCTGGACACTCCCAATTCAAGAACATCATGCACCGCAAGGGCCGCCAGGATGCGGCCAAGTCCAAGCTGTTCGGCAAGCTGGCGCGCGAAATCACCGTCTCGGCCAAGATGGGCCTGCCGGACCCCGGCATGAATCCGCGCCTGCGCGCCGCGATCCTTGCGGCCCGCGCCGAGAACATGCCGAAGGACAATATCGAGCGCGCCATCAAGAAGGCGCAGGGCGGCGACTCGGAGAACTACGAAGAGATCCGCTACGAGGGCTACGGACCTGGCGGCGTTGCCATCATCGTCGAGGTGCTGACCGATAACCGCAACCGCACCGCCTCCGACGTACGCTCCTACTTCACCAAGAACGGCGGCAACCTCGCCGAGACCGGCGCGGTGTCGTTCATGTTCGACCACATCGGCCTCGTCGAGTACGACCCGGAGGTCGCGTCCGCCGACGAGATGCTGGAGGCGGCGATCGAGGCGGGCGCCGAGGACGTCGTGTCGAACGAGAACGGCCACGAGATCTACACCACGCAGGACAGCCTGCGCGACGTGGCGAAGGCGCTCGAAGCCAAGTTCGGCGAGCCGCGCAAGGCCGCGCTCACGTGGAAGCCGCAGAACACGGTGGCGGTCGACGACGAACAGGGCGAGCGGCTGCTGCGGCTCATCGACTCGCTCAACGAGCACGACGACGTGCAGAACGTCTACGCGAATTTCGAGATTTCCGATGCGCTTGTCGCCAAGATGAGCGCGTGAGCGGGAAGCGCTCGCGCAGGCAAGGCTTCAAATCTCTCGCGCACGTCCATAGAAATAAAAATTCCCTCGCGCCCATGGTGTTCAACAAGATCTCACCCAGGCTCCTGGTGCTCAAACAAAAATCTCACGCCTGTCCATGACGCCCAATAAAGCGTGTATTTGAGTTGAGAATGCGCCGCGCACTCGGATCACCTCTCCCTGCCGCGGAGAGGTCGCCGCGCCGCGAGAGCGGCGAGGCGGGTGAGGGGCGCCCACCGTATCTTGAA
>CAYVBN010000633.1:0-3814 GCA_964449645.1 uncultured Hyphomicrobiales bacterium | reverse complement strand
GGGGCTTTGCTGACAGCTACGTGGATTCGCTCGTGCGCTGGTGTCCCGATTCCGAAGTTCGCAATACCTTGCAGCGGGCTCCGATGCGAACTTCGGAATCAAAGGGACACCAGCAACCTTATGATTCCAGCGTGGCTTTTGGATTTTGAAGTTCCTATCGGGCTCACTGCACAATCATAGGAACTTCAAATCCGCCACACTGGTCGGGTGCGGCGTTCAAGCCGTTGTGGGTGACCGAGAGCGGAGAATTCGCATGATCGAGGAAGAATGGACCATCCGCCATGTGGTGGTGCATGGGCGCGTGCACGGTGTCGGGTTTCGCGCCTGGACGGAGCGGGTCGCGCTGACGCGCGGCCTCGAAGGCTGGGTGCGAAACCGGCGCGAGGGGACGGTCGAGGCGGTGTTCGCGGGCCCGGCAGAAGCGGTCGCCGCCATGATCGAGGCCTGCCGCGAGGGCCCGCCGATGGCGAGCGTCGACGCGATCGATGCCCGTGAGGCCGGCCTCGCGGACCTCAAGCTGCGCCGGCCGAGCGAACGGTTCTCCATGATCGCCACGGTGTGAGCCCGTTGAGCATTTTCCGGCGAAGTGGATTCCGGTTCGCCGCGGAAAATGCGACCAAGCCTGTAATGGAAGCATTTTCCGGCGACGTGGACGCCGGTTCGCTGCAGAAAATGCGATCCGATTTCGCCAAACAGGAACCCGCTGAGGCCGATCCGGAACACCCCTCCCGTTGAATGAATTGAGCCCTTGTCCGGGCCGCGTCGCCGACGCGTCTCGGATCGGAGGCGCCGCACGCGCATATGGCGGCTCCCATCTCCATTCACACGCCGAGAGGTGAGTTCATGGCCGCAACAGACTCCTCGCGTTACATCGAGCGCTGGCCGGAGGAATCCCGCGAAGCCGCCAAGCTCGTCATCGACAAATACGGCGAGCCGGACGAACTGACCGAGACCGAGCTCATCTGGCACCGGCCGGGTCCGTGGAAGCGGATGGTCGCTTCGAAAACCTTCTTCCGTCACAACTTCCCGGCGCCGCATATCGATTCGGTGCAGTCGGTCATCGACTATCGGGTGCCGCCCGACAAGGCGACGGAGCTCGCGAAATTCGACGGCAGCGTCATCGTCGAGCGCACGGCGGGCGAAGTCTCGGCGCGCTGTCACGACGAGGAGGCGAACTTCCTCGCGCTCAATCTCATGCACGACATCGTGACGGGCGCGAAGACGGCCGAGGAGGCGCGGCAGTACTACGCGAAGGAATTCGCCGATTATCGCCGCAAGAAGCCGACGCCCTACATGCAGGGGCTGCGCTTTTCGCCGGGCGACGGCAACGCCGCGGATCCCGACCAGCGCATCCTCTCGGATCAGGACCTGGAAGCGGCGGCCGCGGAAGGCAAGCGCCGCGGCTGATCGCGCGCGGTCGCGGCCTCGGAAACCAGGGGGCCGAACAGGCCGGGGAATTCCCGCCGCAGCGCCATGTCGACCTCCGGCATGCTGACGAGGTGGCCGAGATCGACGAGGCTCGTGACGCCATAGCGCGGCTCCACGACCCCGCACGGAACGATGCCGGCAAAATGCGCGAGCTCGGGCTCCACGTTGAGGGCGAGCCCGTGCAGGCTCACCCAGCGCTTCACCCGGATGCCGATCGCGGCGATTTTGTCCTCGCGGCCGTCGCCCTTGTCGAGCCGGGGCACCCAGACGCCGACGCGGTCCTCGCGCCGCTCCCCGCGCACGTTGAAGCCGGCGAGGGTGCGGATGATCCATTCCTCGAGATTGGTCACGAAGCGGCGCACGTCCTGGCCGCGCCGCTTGAGGTCGAGCATGACGTAGACCACGCGCTGGCCGGGGCCGTGATAGGTGAACTGGCCGCCGCGGCCGACCGCGTGCACCGGAAAGCGCGCTTCGATGAGCTGCTCCGGCCGGGCGCTCGTTCCGGCGGTGTAGAGCGGCGGATGCTCGAGCAGCCAGACGAGCTCGCGCGCGTCCCCGGCCGCGATCGCGGCCGCCCGCTCCTCCATGGCGGCGAGCGCGGCATCGTAGGGGACGAGCCCGGCGCTGACCCGCCATTCGGCCGGCGCACCGTCGTCCCGCAGGAGCCCCAGGCCCAATTGGTCGCGGCCGTTAATCACTCGGTAACCATCCCCAGGCAGGTTCGATCTTGAGATTTGGGCAGGATTCGTAGGCAAAAGGTAGGGGACGTGGCGACCATCGAAAAGGTCTCGCTTGATATCGCGGTCGTGCTCGGCACCACGTGGATGCCGGTGCACCAGGTGCTGCGGCTGGGGCGCGGCGCCATCATCGAGCTCGACTCGTCGGAGGACGACGAGGTGAAGATCCTCGCCAACAACTTCCCGGTGGCCAAGGGAACGGTCATCGTCAGCGGCAACCGGATCGCCGTCGAGGTCAAGGAGATGCTGGCGCGCGACCCCGAGGTGCGGTGAGCACGGTCCGGCGGGGCCGGCGGTCGGCCGGGCCCCTTTCCGGCCTTGTCCCGGCAATCCCGATTTGTTACATCGTGCGCCGTCGCTCGAAGCCGGATCAAGGTCCGGCATTCACCCCACTGCGGTCGTGGCGGAATTGGTAGACGCGCTAGCTTGAGGTGCTAGTGGGGCGACCCGTGGAGGTTCGAGTCCTCTCGACCGCACCAATTTCCTTTTTTCTATTTATTTCAAAGGCTTGCCTGAGAGGATAGGTCGTTTCGCAGCTTGCGCCCAGTGCGGGGAGACCCCGGGGCGGCGCGGTTCTTCGAGATCGGGCCATGGACGCCGCAACCTTCAGGCCATCGGTCTTCCGATGCTCACAATTCACGCGATGCGCTGAACGTCGTTGCTGAGTGTCATTGATGTCGATGTCCGGGATGTCGATGTCCGGCCCGCACTTCGCCGCGAGTGGTTCGGGCCGACAGGAGCCGCCACGTTCGCAAACCGGCACGCGACCTGAACGACATGCGGAGCGGCGTCGGTCGTTCGATTCTTCCTGTGCGATCCGCTATCGGACCAAGTGATTCAGAGCCCGTATGCGAGCGCAAGACTCGGTCGCGGCCTTATCCGGTCCATCAATCCTGATTGTCTGCTGCGATCGGCAGTATGCGCTGGTGTCCCGATTCCGAGCTCGCAATAGTTTACAGCGCTCTGATGCGAACTTCGGAATCAAGGGGACCTTTGCAAGTGAATGATTCGAGTGTGGCCTCTGGATTTGAAGTTCCACCGAAGTTCGCTGCACAATCTCAGGGACTTCAATCCACCACACCAGGAGGCTGCGATGATCGATCATGTCGGATTCCCGGTGTCGGACTACAACCGCTCATTGGTCTTCTATGAAAAGGCCCTGGCGCCGCTCGGCTATGCGCTGGTCATGGAGGTCGACCAGACCGAGAATGCCCACCGGGCGGCCGGATTCGGGATTGGCAACAAGCCGGATGTCTGGATCGGCGGCGAGGGCGGCCTCAACGGCATCCTGCATGTCGCGATTGCGGCCAGCAGCCGCGAGGCCGTCGACGCATTTCACCGCGCCGCACTTGCGGCCGGTGGTCGCGACAATGGCGCGCCCGGACTGCGGCCGCATTATCATCCCAACTATTACGCCGCGTTCGTGCTGGATCCAGACGGCCACAACGTCGAGGCGGTGTGCCATCTGCCGGGAGATACGCCGCGGTCGGCTTAGGAAGCTCGCTGCTGCTCCGCCGGCTACACTCAACCGCCTTGCAAGCACCCGGACCACAGAGGAGATTGTGGTGATGACGGAGCGGAAACGGCTGGCGGTGGTTGCCGGAGTCGGTCCCGGCAACGGCGCCGCCCTGGCGCGGCGCTTCGCGGAG
>CAYVBN010000632.1:0-12556 GCA_964449645.1 uncultured Hyphomicrobiales bacterium | reverse complement strand
CGTGACCAACGACGACGGCATCTACTCGCCCGGGCTCGACGTCTGCGTCGAGATCGCCCGCTCGCTGTCCGACGACGTCTGGGTCGTGGCGCCCGAGAGCGATCAGTCGGGCGTCTCGCATTCGCTGTCGCTCAACGATCCGCTGCGCATGCGCGAGATCGGACCGAAGCGCTACGCCATCAAAGGCACGCCGACCGACTGCGTGATCATGGGCGTGCGCCACATCCTCAGCGGCAATGTGCCCGACCTGGTGCTCTCGGGCGTCAACCGCGGCCAGAACGCCGCAGAGGACGTTACCTATTCGGGAACGGTCGCGGGCGCCATGGAAGGCGCGGTGCTCGGGATTCCGTCGCTTGCGCTCTCGCAGGCCTGCAGCGCCGCCTCGCGGCAGAAGCCGTTCTGGAACACGGCGCTGCGCTATGGCCCCGACATCATTCGCCGCATCCTCGCCGAGGGCGTGCCGCGCGGCGTGCTGGTCAACGTCAATTTTCCCGATTGCCCGCCGACCGACGTGAAGGGGATCGCCATCACCAGCCAGGGGCAGCGCGATCCCGATCTCCTGCGCATCGATGCGCGTCACGACGGGCGTGGAAATCCCTATTTCTGGGTGGCGTTCGCCCGCCACGAGCGGCCGAAGCCGAGCGACGGCACCGACCTTTCGGCGCTCGCCGACAAGCGCATCGCGGTGACGCCGCTGCGCCTCGACCTCACCGACGAGCCGTTCATGACAAGGCTCGCGGACGTGTTCGATTGAGCCTGCTGGGCGGCGTTTTCTTTTGTTCTTCTGCATATGATGGACCCGGCGCAGTGCGGTGCGCGGGACCGCGCTGACCCCGGCACCATTTCGATCGTGCCATAAAAGGATGCCGGCTCTGCGGTGCACCGCTTCGCGCTGCACCGTGTCTGGCAACCGAAGCCCGCTGTCCCGTGCCGATGAGCGCCGTTCAGCCCTGCGGCCCCGTGAACACCTGATTGAGCGCGCGATCGAGGCTCTGCTGCTCGAACGGCTTCTGCAGGGTCGGGCGTCCGCGATAGGTTTCGGGCAGCCCGCGTTCGCCGTAGCCGGTGGCGAAGATGAGGGGGACGCCGCGTCCGGCCAGCACTTCGGCGACCGGCAGGACCGACTGTCCGTTGAGATTGAGATCGAGGATCGCCGCGTCGACCTCGGCGGTATGAGCGAGCGGCATGGCTTCATCGATCCGGCCGGCCTCGGCGGCGACCGTGTAGCCGAGGTCCGAAAGCATGTCCTCGAGCAGCATCCGGATCATCAATTCGTCTTCGACCACCAGGATGCGGCGGCCGGCATCGCCTGGGGTTGCGAGACTTGCGACCATCGAGATTTGCCTCCTCGGTGCTCGTCCAGAGAGCGACGCTGCATCCGTTTCGCCGGTAAGTCGCTCCACCGGGAGCAGACCCGGTTCCGCATGGAACCGGAACGAAACAGGAGCATGCCGCATGCCTGCGCTCCCCAGTCGCCGCGCAGGTCTTCCTCAACCAACTTTGCCAGTCGACCACAAAAAGTCACCTAAAATGTGACGAGAGGAATCGCGGTATCGCATAGCCGACCTGTCACGTGCTGGCGGTCCGGGCGGAGGGCTGCCTATATCCGGGGTCGGCCGAGCATGAGCTGGCCGAGAGCGAGAAGGAGGCGAGGACGTGTCGCAGGCGTCGCCCGACGGCGACAATCGAGAGACTCCCGACGGCGACAATGTCGGGCGCATGGAGTTCATGCTCAACCTGCGCCAGCGCGGGATCGCCGACGCTGCGGTGCTGCGGGCGATGGACGAGGTGCCGCGCGAAGAGTTCGTCGCGCCGGATTTCGCCGATCTCGCCTATGCGGACCGGGCGATGCCGATCGATTGCGGGCAGACGATCAGCCAGCCCTATGTCGTCGCCTACATGACCGAGCAACTGGCATTGCGGCCGGAGCATCGGGTTCTCGAGATCGGCACTGGCTCCGGCTACCAGGCCGCGATCCTCGGACGGATCGCCCGCGAGGTGGTCAGCATCGACCGGTTCCGCACCCTCGCCGACGCGGCGCGCGAGCGGCTGGCGAAGCTCGGCTTTTCCAACGTGGAGGTGCGCGCCGGTGACGGCTTCGCGGGCGCGCCCGACAAGGCGCCCTTCGACCGCATCCTGGTGACGGCCGCAGCCGAGGAGGTTCCGCAGGCCCTGGTGGAGCAGCTCGGGCAGAATGGTGTGATGGTATTGCCGCTCGGACCGCACCGCGGACCGCAGCGAATCGTGCGGCTGACGAAAACCGAGCAGGGAACCGCGCGCGAGGACCTGATCGACGTCCGCTTCGTCCCGCTGCTGCCGGGACAAGCGCGCGAATTGTAGCTCTCGGCTGCGCTGGGCAGGGATCGCGCCCCAACGGCCTGCCTGACCGATGGGCCTAACCGATTAATCTAGCGCACGGCCTTTCCGTCAGGGTGCCGACGCTTCGGCGGGTCATGCGCGGGCGGAATTGCTCGACTTTAAATCAAATCTTTACCGGCAAGGGCTTAACTCGGCGGAAAGTTTGTCGCGTACGAGTGAGTAGCCCAATGCGTGCTCTCGTCGAGTTCTTTCGCTCGCGGCCGTGCTCACGCGCGGCCGCGTTTGCGTTGATTGCGATCAGCGCCGCCGGTTGCAGCTCTGAAGTCACCCGGTTCGACGAGAACCCGTTCGCGACGCGCAACCGGGCGCAGGCCGCAAACGTCCCGGCCAGCGCCCCGGCTCCCGTTCAGGCCGCACCGGCGGGCCGCATCGACACGCAACCGCTGCCGCCGACCGCAATGGCGCCGGCCGCTGCGCCGCAAACCGTGGCCGCGGCCCCGGCGCCGCAACCGTCGGCCTATCAGCCGGCCCCCCGCCCGGTGGCCCAAGCCTCTTATCAGGCACCATCCTATCAGCCGCCCTCCTACCAACCGTCGGCGTCGTACGCCGCGCATGCGGACGTGACCGGCTCCGTGCAGACGCCGCATCGGAGTGGCCAGGGCTGGCGCTGGGATGGCGGCACGGCGATCACCGTGGGGCCGGGCGAGACGCTCGACAGCATTGCCCGCAAGCATTCCGTTCCGGTTGAGGCGATCCTCCAGGCGAACGGCCTGACGCGTGCGGCGCGGCTGCGTCCGGGACAGCGGCTCGTCATTCCGCGCTATAACGGCGCCAGCGTGGTGGCCCACGACAGCCGGCCCGCCGCTCATCCCGGCGGCGCGACGCATGTCGTGGTCGCCGGCGAGACCCTGCATTCGCTCTCGCGTCACTACGGCAAGCCGGTGAGCCAGATCGCCGCCGCCAACCACATGACGGTGCAGACGCGCCTGAAGATCGGCGATCACGTCGTCATTCCGGGCGTGAAGGAGCGGGAGGCGAAGCCGACAACCGTCGCCAAGGCGGCTGCCCCGGCGCCGGCACGGCCTGTGGCACCCGCCGTCACCCATCAGCCTCCTGCGCATCAGGCCCCGAAGGTGGCTTCCGCCGAGCCGCAACCGGCCGTTCATGTCGCCGCGCCGACCGCCGAGGCGCAGAACGACGAGACGAACGGATCAGGTCCGGCGAGCAGCCGCACCCCCTCGTTCCGCTGGCCGGTGCGGGGCCGGGTCATCACCGCCTTCGGCTCCAAGGGCAACGGACAGCAGAACGACGGCATCGACCTCGCCGTGCCGGAAGGCACCGCCGTGCGCGCGGCCGAGGACGGCGTGGTCGCCTATGCGGGCAACGAGCTCAAGGGTTACGGCAATCTCATCCTGGTGCGCCACGGCGGCAACTTCGTCACCGCCTATGCGCATGCGAGCGAGATCCTGGTGAAGCGTGGCGACCAGATCCGCCGCGGCCAGGTCATCGCCCGCTCCGGGCAGACCGGCAACGTGAGCACGCCGCAACTGCACTTCGAGATCCGCAAGGGTTCCGCGCCCGTCGATCCGATGCAGTACCTGCCGGGCGCCTGAGAGCGGTTCGGCTCAAGCCCGGCCGGGGCGCTCCTTCAGGGGCACGCCGAGCCGGCCCGCGAGATCCTGCACGTACTGCCAGGCGACCCGTCCGGACCGCGCGCCGCGGGTCGTGGCCCATTCCAGCGCCTCGCGCCGCAGCGTTTCGGCATCGATCGGGATCTGGTGGTGGGCGACATAGCCCTGCACCATCGCCAGATATTCGTCCTGGCTGCAGCGGTGGAAGCCCAGCCACAAGCCGAAGCGATCGGACAGCGAGACCTTTTCCTCGACGGTTTCGCCGGGGTTGAGCGCGGTCGAGCGCTCGTTCTCGACCATATCGCGCGACAGGAGATGCCGCCGGTTTGAGGTGGCGTAGAGGATGACGTTTTCCGGGCGGCCCTCGATGCCGCCTTCGAGCACGGCCTTGAGCGACTTGTAGGAGGTGTCCTCGGCGTCGAAGGAGAGGTCGTCGCAGAACACCAGGAAGCGATAGGGCAGGCCGCGCAGCAGCGTCATCAGGTCCGGCAGGCTCTCGATGTCCTCACGATGGATCTCGACGAGCTTCAGAAGGCTGGCCTTCTTGCCGAGGTCGGCATTCACAGCCGCATGCGTCGCCTTGACCAGGGATGACTTGCCCATGCCGCGCGCGCCCCACAAAAGGGCGTTGTTCGCCGGCAGGCCGCGCGCAAACCGCTCCGTGTTTTCGAGCAGCGTATCGCGCATGCGGTCGATGCCCTTCAGGAGCGACATGTCGACGCGGTTCACGCGCGGCACCGGCACAAGTCCGCGCCCGCCCGGATGCCAGACGAAAGCATCCGCGGCGTCGAAATCGGGCGCGGTCGGCTTTTCCGGCGCAAGGCGCTCGAGCGCCGCGGCAATGCGCCGGAGCAGGTCGATGCCGGCGTCGTTCTTCTTGGTCTTCTTGGTCGATCTCACCGGCTTCCTGGCCATGGGAACTCCCCCGCGCGCCGCTCCCCTTACCGGGGCGCCGCCGCGCTCGCAAGGTAATGGTCCGATTCCAACATTCGCGCCCCTCTTCGGCCGGCTCGAGTGCGAATGTCAAATCCGCTCCACTCGTCTTTTCAGTCGCTTGAGCGGGGTCGGACGCGGCGCGCCAGGGCGGCCGTGCTGGCGTTGCAATCGGATGGCCGGCCGCTATAGTCCGCCGACTTCGACAGTCGGACAGAGGGTCCGCCGCGTTGAGCCTCCGCACGCCTTGACTGCCGGGGAACCAAGGAGATTTCGATGCTGATTACGCCCGCTTACGCCCAGGGCGCACCTGCTGGCGGGAGCGACATGTTCTTGCAGCTTCTGCCGTTCGTCCTCATTTTCGTCATCATGTACTTCCTGATCCTGCGGCCGCAGCAGAGGCGGGTGAAGCAGCACCAGGAAATGGTGAAGAACGTGCGGCGGGGCGACACCGTCGTTACCTCGGGCGGCCTCGTGGGCAAGGTCACCAAGGTGGTGGACGACGATCAGATCGAAGTCGAGATTTCCGACGGCGTGCGCGTGCGCCAGATGCGGTCGATGGTGGCCGAGGTGCGGGCCAAGGGCGAGCCGGTCAAGGACGAAGAGAAGGCCGGCTGATCGGCCGTAGCGAGGCAGTTTAGGCTCATGCTCTACTTTTCGCGGTGGAAGGCGGCGGCGATCCTCATCACGGTGGCCGTCGTCTGCCTGTTCGCGGTCCCGAATTTCTTCCCCGAGAAGGTGGTTCAGGGCTGGCCGCAATGGGCCCAGCGCCATGTCGTGCTGGGGCTCGACCTGCAGGGCGGCTCGCACATCCTGCTCGAGGTCGACGCCAATGCCGTGCGCAAGGAGAAGGTGCAGGCGCTGCTCGACGACGTGCGCCGGGTGCTGCGCGAGGCGCGCGTCGGCTACACGGGCCTCGTCGCGCGCGGGGATTCGGTCGAGGTGCGGCTGCGCGAGGGCGGCGACCAGGCGCAGCAGGCGCTGACCAAGCTGCGCGAGCTTTCGCAGCCGCTCGGCGGCATCCTGGGAAGCACGGGGCAGCGCTCGGTGAACGTCACCGACGAAGGTGGCGGCCTGATCCGCCTGACCGTGACCGAAGCCGCGATGACGGAGCGCATCCGCTCCTCGGTCGACCAGTCGATCCAGATCGTGGAGCGGCGCGTCAACGAGCTCGGGACCGTCGAGCCGTCGATCCAGCGGCAGGGCCTCGACCGCATCCTGGTCCAGGTTCCGGGCCTCGGCGATCCGCGGCGCCTGATCGATCTGATCGGCACGACCGCCAAGCTCACGTTCCGCCTGGTCGATACCTCGATGCCGCCCGAGCAGGCGCTGCAGACGCGGCCGCCGCCCGATTCCGAGGTTCTTTACGGCGAGAAGGACAAGATCCCGTATCTGATCGAGAAGCGCGTCATGGTCTCGGGCGAGGACCTCACCGACGCGCAGCCGGGGTTCGACCAGCGCACCGGCGAGCCGATCGTCAGCTTCCGCTTCAACACCAACGGCGCGCGCCGCTTCGCCCAGGTCACGCAGACCAATGTCGGCCGGCCGTTCGCCATCGTGCTCGACAACAAGATGATCTCCGCACCGGTGATCCGCGAGCCGATCCTCGGCGGATCGGGCCAGATCTCGGGGAATTTCACCGTGGAGCAGGCGAACGACCTCGCCATCCTGCTGCGCGCGGGCGCGCTGCCGGCGCCGCTCACGGTGATCGAGCAGCGCACGGTCGGCGCCGGTCTCGGGGCGGACTCGATCGAGAAGGGCAAGATTGCCTCCTACGCCGGGGCCGTGCTCGTCGTCGTGTTCATGCTCGTGACCTACGGGTTGTTCGGCCTGTTCGCCAATATCGCGGTCGCGTTCAACGTGGCGATGATCTTCGGGGTGCTCTCGTTCCTCAACGCCACCCTGACGCTGCCCGGCATCGCCGGCATCGTGCTGACGATCGGCATGGCGGTGGACGCCAACGTGCTGATCTACGAGCGCATCCGCGAGGAGCTGCGTGGCGGGCGTTCGGCCATCGCCGCCATCGACGCGGGCTTCAGCCGGGCGCTGGCGACCATTCTCGACTCCAACCTCACCACCTTCATCGCCGCCGCGGTTCTGTTTTTCATCGGAACCGGCCCGGTGCGCGGCTTCGCGGTCACGCTCGGAGTCGGCATCATCACGACCCTGTTCACGGCCTTCACGCTGACGCGTTTGATCGTCGCCTCGTGGGTCCGCTGGCGGCGCCCGCAAGTCGTGCCGATCTGAGCGAACGGAGACGCCGGCCGTGACATCGATCTTCATCTGGGTCAGCCTCGCCGTCATCCTGGCACTGTCGATCGTGGCGGTGCTGCGGCTGATTCCGACGTTCCATATCGTGCCGCCGAACACGACGTTCGACTTCATCCGTTTCCGTCGCGTGAGCTTTCCGATCTCGGCGGCGCTGTCCATCGTGGCGATCACGCTCTACTTCACGCACGGGCTGAACTTCGGCATCGACTTCAAGGGCGGCACCCTGATGGAGGTGCAGGATAAGTCCGGCAGCGCCGACCTGGCGAAGATGCGCGCGACCCTGGCCGGTCTCGATCTTGGCGATTTCCAGTTGCAGCAGTTCGGCGGGCCCGCCGACGTGCTGATCCGCATCGCCCAGCAGCCGGGCGGCGATGCCGCCCAGCAGGCCGCCGTCGCCAAGGTGCAGAAGGCGCTCGGCAGCGGGGTCGAGTATCGGCGCGTCGAGGTGGTCGGCCCGCGCGTCTCGGGTGAACTGCTCTCGCACGGCACGATCGGCATCTTCGTCGCCATCGCCGGCATTCTGATCTACCTGTGGGTCCGGTTCGAATGGCAGTTCGCGCTCGGCGCCATGATCGCCAACGTGCACGACATCGTGCTCACCATTGGCTTCATGTCGGTGACGCAGATCGACTTCGATCTCACCAGCATCGCCGCACTGTTGACCATCCTCGGCTACTCGCTCAATGACACCGTCGTCATCTACGACCGTATCCGTGAGCTGCTGCGCCGTTACAAGCGCATGCCGATGCCGGAACTGCTCAACGCCTCGATCAACCAGACGCTGTCGCGCTCGGTCGTGACGCACCTGACCGTGTCGCTCGCCCTGCTGGCGCTGCTGCTGTTCGGCGGACAGGCGATCCACAGCTTCACGGCGACCATGATGTTCGGCGTCGTGCTGGTCGGCACCTACACGTCGATATTCATCGCCTCGCCGATCCTGATCTATCTCGGGGTCGGGGCCATGCGCGGGGCCGGTGCGGCGCACGCGGACGAGGAGCCCGAAACCGCGCCTGAGCGAGTCGAGGCCCGGCCGGCGCAAGCCGCGGCTCAACCAGCCTCCCAACCCGCCGGACGCAAGGGCAGGACCTCCGGGAGCCGGGTCCGCACCTGAGAGAGGCGGGCGTCGTGGACCGCGCCGCGCCGCATCTGCCCTATCCGGCGACGATCGACGCCTATGGCCATGGCGGCTTCCGCTTTGCCGACATGTCGCACCGCGGCTCGCTGCTGTGCCTGCCGGCCGGCATCTGGGCGTCGTCGGTGGTGCGGCCGCAGGACATTACCGAGGACGCGCTCGCCCTGGTGCTCGACCCCGCCGAAAGCGTCGAGTTCTGTCTGATCGGGACCGGCCGTGATCCCTGGCCCCTGCCGCAGGGGCTGCGCGCGCGCTTCCGCGAGCGGCACATCAGCATCGAGGCGATGACCACCGGGGCGGCGGTGCGCACCTACAACATTCTATTGGGAGAACGCCGCCGCGTGGCGGCCTTGCTCGTCGCGGTCGACTGATCGACATGATACGCCTTTGTGGTGCCAGATCCTTATGCCCACTGCGAATCTCTGGTGCGGGAGGCGGACAAGGACCGCTTCCTGGCCAGTCTGTTCGCGCCGGCGGACAAGCGTCGGCATCTCCTCGCGGTCTACGCCTTCAATGCCGAAGTCGCGCGCGTGCGCGAGGTGGCGCGCGAGGTTCTGCCGGGCGAGATGCGGCTGCAATGGTGGCACGATGCGCTGACGGGCTCCGGCCACGGCGAGGTGAGGGCGCATCCGGTCGCCGCCGCCTTGCTCGAGACGATCACCAGCCTGCGCCTGCCGCGCGATCCGTTTCTGGCGCTCATCGACGCACGCCGGTTCGATATCTACGACGACCCGATGCCGAGCCTCGTCGAGCTCGAGGCCTATGTGCGGCTGACGTCCTCGGCGCTGGTCGAGATCGCCACGCTGATCCTGTTGGGAGATCGTGATCCGGGCATCGGGGACGCGACGCGTGAGGCGGGGCTTGCCTACGGATTGACGGGCCTGCTGCGCGCCTTTCCGGGGCACGCCGCGCGCGGGCAGGTGTTCCTCCCCCTCGACGTGCTCGGGCGGCATGAGGTGCGGCGCGAGGAGATCCTGGCGGGGGAAACGAGCCCGCGTCTCATCGCCGTGCTCGCCGAGATGCGCCGGCACGCGCGCGAGCACGTCGCGATATTCGATGACGTGCGCGCGAACATCCTGCCGGCCGCGGCGCCCGCGTTCCTGCCGGTGGCGCTGGTTCTTCCCGCGCTGCGCCGCCTCGCCAAATCCGCGGAGGAGCCGTTCGCGCCGGCGGAATTGCCGCAGTGGCGCCGGCAATGGATTCTCTGGCGCGCCGCGCGCCAGGGCTACCCGGCGCGGTAGCTCTCCAGAATTGTCGGGCGCGTTGGCCGACCCGCCGGCGCTCGCTGTACGAGCTACAGCGGGTTCACGTCCGCCGAAGCGCAGAGGTGGAAGGCGTAATGCGCCGTTTCGGCAGGCGAGCAAGTGAGGCGGAATACGCTTACGCCATTGCGCCCTGCGGCTCGCACAACTCACAACATCCGTATCAGGTCTTTGGCAAGGACCAGCTCGCTTGTTCACGCGCCAGCCGATACAGAGAATTCGAGTGACTTAGAACGCGAACCGGTCGCGCAGATTGCGGCGGTCGGCAACGATGTGCGCCACGACCTGGCGCTCCGCCTCGTTGCCGATGAGCGGCTCGATCTGGTCGACCTGGTTCATGGCGACGAGCTGCAGGATTTCCGTCCGCACGGCGCCGTGCACGTCGCGCGGCAAGGCCCGCACCACCTGCATGCGCTCGGGCGGCGCGGCGCCGTTGCCGGAGACGAGGTCCTGCAGGCTGCGCTCGGAAATATCGGGGTCCGCCTCGACGAACGCATAGAGCCCGGTGCCGGCGCGGCGATCCGGGAAGGCGACGACGGCGGCGTCGCGCACCTGCGGATGCGATTTCAGCCGCGCGGCGATGAGCGGCGCATCGTGCACGAGGCGCGGGCCGCCGCCTTCGCGGTCGACGAAGCGAAACACCCCGCGCGTGATCCAGATGTAGACCTTCTTGCCGGTCGCCATCCAGATGCGCGTCGGCCAGCTCTTGCGCGCCAGCACGCGGCGTTCCGCGGCCGTGAGCGCCTCGGGGAGATAGCGCCGCTTGTGCTTGAGCAGATGGCGCAGGTCCTCGTAGGCGGCGACGCGAAAGAGCCGGCCGCGCCGGCGGAAGCAGATGGCGAGCTGAAAGTCGGTCAGATAAGCGTTCCCGTCCGGCCCGCGCAGCCAGTTCTGTTCCTTGGCGAGATCATTGTGGCAGATGCCGGCGCGGTGCAGGCGATGCAATGCGCGCTGCGCCGAACGGAAATACGCATGATCGCCGGCGGGGCGGGCGATGTGCAGCGGCACGCCGTGGATGAAGCGGCGCACCAGAACCTTGCGTCCGGCGAACAGAAGCTCCGGCCCGACGCCGAGGGGGGCGCGCGCGAGCGCCTTCGCCTCACGCCGCAGAAAATGGCGGGCGATGAGCGAGCTCCACCACGGCACGCCGTCGATGCGGCGCAGGACGGCATCGACGTCCGTGTCGTCCATCGCGAAGCGGCCGCGCTCCACCGTGCTGAAGACGTCGCGCTTGAGCACGACGGCGGATTGCCATCTGCCGTTCAGCTCGCGCGGCGTCTCCGACCCGGCCTGCATCATTCGGCCGCCGCGACATGCGCCGGATCGGCGATCCAGCGTTCGAGGTCGCTCAGCGCCCGCGCCGTGAGCGCGCGTTTCTTCGCGAGACCCTTCTCGTTGCCGCGCAAGCGCTCGCCGCCGGGTGCATGCGTCGGCGCCCGTGCGAGCGGCGGGAACAGGCCGAAGTTGACGTTCATCGGCTGGAACGAGCGCGGGCCCGCGTCGATCGTCTCGACATGGCCGCCGGTGATGTGGGCGAGCAGCGCGCCGTGGGCGGTGGTCGGCGGCGGCAACGTCAGATCCTCGCCGCGCCGCTCGGCCGCGGCGAACAAGCCGGCCATGAGTCCTACGGCCGCGGATTCGACATAGCCCTCGCAGCCGGTGATCTGGCCGGCGAACCGCAGGCGCGGCATGGCGCGCAGGCGCAGGCGGGCATCGAGCAGGGCCGGTGAATTCAGGAACGTGTTGCGATGCAGCCCGCCGAGCCGCGCGAATTCCGCGCGCTCGAGGCCCGGGATGGTGCGGAAGATGCGCACTTGCTCGCCGTGCTTCAGCTTGGTCTGGAAGCCGACCATGTTGAACAGGGTGCCGAGCCGGTTGTCCTGCCGCAGTTGCACGACCGCGTAGGGTTTCTCGTCCGGACGGTGCGGGTTGGTGAGGCCGACGGGCTTCATCGGCCCGTGCCGCAGCGTTTCGCGCCCGCGCTCGGCCATGACCTCGATCGGCAGGCAGCCGTCGAAATAAGGTGTCGCGGCCTCCCAGTCGTGAAACGCCGTCTTGTCGCCGGCGAGCAGCGCGTCGACGAAACTCTCGTACTGCGCGCGCGTCATCGGGCAGTTGATGTAGTCGGCGCCCGAGCCGCCCGGGCCGGCCTTGTCGTAGCGCGACTGGAACCAAGCCGTGCCCATGTCGATGGTGTCGCGGTGCACGATCGGCGCGATGGCGTCGAAGAAGGCCAGCGCGTCTTCACCGGTCAGCGCACGGACGGCCTCGGCAAGCGCCGGCGAGGTGAGGGGGCCCGTCGCGACGATGACGCTGTCCCAGTCGTCCGGCGGAAGCCCGGCAACCTCGCCGCGCACCACCTCGATCAGCGGATGCGCATCGAGCGCGGCGCTCACGGCGGCGGAAAACCCGTCGCGGTCGACCGCGAGCGCGCCGCCGGCAGGGACCTGGTTGGCGTCGGCCGCCCGCATGACGAGCGAGCCGAGGCGGCGCATTTCCGCATGCAGCACCCCGACCGCGTTGGTCTCGCGGTCGTCGGAGCGGAAGGAATTGGAGCAGACGAGCTCGGCGAAGCCCGCGGTCTTGTGCGCGGCCGTCATGCGCTCGGGCCGCATCTCATGGACGACGACCGGCACGCCTTTTTGCGCGAGCTGCCACGCGGCTTCGCTGCCGGCGAGGCCGCCGCCAACGACGTGCACAGGGCGGATGTTGGTGGATTGCATCGGCATGGTCGTCATGGAAAATGGGGATCGAGTCAACGGGGGGCGACTCCGGACCGGAAGGGGGAAGTGTCGGTGCGACGTGCCCTGCCTGTTGCGGCCCTGATGCTGTGGATGGCGCCGGCGGTCGCGGCCTCGCTCGATCCCGGCATCGTCGGGCGCCTTGCCGAGCTCTCGCTGCCCGCGCCCACGCCGCAAAGCCTGATCGTCTGCCACGGCTTCGGCTGCAAGTACCGAACCGAGGTCGCCCTCGATGCCGCCGACCACAAGCAGTTGGCGCGGCTTCTG
>CAYVBN010000631.1:0-4741 GCA_964449645.1 uncultured Hyphomicrobiales bacterium | reverse complement strand
GTTGGATCCGGAGCAGAACAACACGTTCCGGGACAACTATCTCGGCGTGCCGTTCGACCTGAGCCGGGTAGTGTTCATCACCACGGCCAACATGCTCGACACCATTCCGGGGCCGCTGCGCGACCGCATGGAGATCATCAGCCTGGCCGGCTACACGCCGGACGAGAAGTTCCAGATCGCCCGGCGCTATCTCATCCGGCGGCAGATGGAGGCTAATGGCCTGCAACCCGGTCAGGTCGAGCTCTCGGACGAGGCGCTGCACGAGATCATTCAGCGCTACACGCGCGAGGCGGGCGTGCGCAATCTCGAGCGCGAGGTCGGCAAGGTGCTGCGCCATGCCGCCGTGCGTATCGCCGAAGGGAGCAGCGGGCCGATCAAGATCGAGCGCAACGATCTCGTCGCGATCCTCGGCGCGCCGCGCTACGAGAACGAGGTGGCGATGCGCACCAGCGTGCCCGGCGTGGCCACCGGTCTCGCCTGGACGCCAGTCGGCGGCGACATCCTGTTCATCGAAGCGACGCGTATTCCGGGCTCCGGCCGGCTCATCCTCACCGGCCAGCTCGGGGACGTCATGCGCGAGAGCGCGCAGGCGGCCTTGAGCATCGTCAAGAACCGCGCGGAGTCCTTGGGCATCGATCCGGCGCGGTTCGAGAAGAGCGACATCCACATCCACGTGCCGGCGGGCGCGATCCCGAAGGACGGGCCGAGCGCGGGCGTTGCGATGTTCATGGCGCTCGTCTCGCTCCTCACCGGACGGAGCGTGCGCAACGACACGGCGATGACGGGCGAGATCAGCCTGCGCGGGCTGGTGCTTCCGGTCGGCGGAATCAAGGAGAAGGTCGTTGCCGCCCACCGGGCCGGAATCCGCCGCGTGATGCTGCCGGACCGCAACCGCACCGACTTCGACGACATCCCCGAAGAGGCGCGCAAGGACATCGAGTTCATCTGGCTCGAGCGGGTCGAGCAGGCGGTCGCGGCGGGTCTGGAAGCCGGGAGCTCGGAGCCTTCCGACCAGGCGGAAGCCACCAAGAAGGCCGACAGTCCGGCATTGGCGAACGTCTGACGTGGTCTTCTGACGCGTTCTCTTGGGCTCGCCGCAAGGCGAGCCCATCGCCAATGGGGATCAACCTCCGCCGGAGCAGCCCCGCCGGCGATGTCGGAAGATATTGAACAGATAGTGGGCCAGCGGCCACCGCGGCGCCGGCAACGTTTGCGGCTGCTCTGACGACGCGACGAGCAGGCGCCGCAGCTCGATCATCTCCCAGGCGAACGGACTCCATTCGCGCCAGGCCGCGCACGCCTCCTGGTCCAGCACACCCGCGATCACTTCGGGCACGCCGCCGAAGACTTCCGGCATCCGGTCCGAAACGACCCCGTTGCGCAGGATGTTCCAGTTCGAGAGACCTCCCATGATGGGCGACCGGAGCGCGAACACGACCCGCCCGATCCAGGCCTCGCGGATGCAGTAGGAGCACATCGCGCACGGTTCGACGATGCTGTAGAGCGTGTGGCGGCGAAGCTGCTTTCGGCCGACCGATTTCTGCGCCATCGAAAGCGCGATGACTTCCGCATGGCGCGTGACGTCCTGATCGCGGAGTGTACGGTTCACGGCCTCGGCGACGATCTTGCCCTCACATGCGACCACGGCGCCGAACGGATATTCGCCGTCACGCGCGGCCGTGCGCGCGAGCTCGATGCAGCGCGCCATCATGGCTTCGTCGATCGCGGATGCCTCCATTCCGTATGCTCCGTCCGCTGGCAACTGCCGGTCGTGGCGCCGGCCCTCGCGCAGTTTTGCAGTTGCGAGACATGGCGTCGAGCCGCATCTGACCGGCCGTGACACAGGCGCCACCGCTGATCGGATTTTGTGTGCGTTGTCTATTTGTTCGATGTTTCAAATATTTGCTCGGTAGAATCGGAGGGACATCGTCATTCCCGTGGGAACCCTGATCCGGCCTCGGAGTTGTCTGCCGGGAGTTGGAAAAATGGGAGACGCATGATGCGTAAGGAACTTTTTGCTGGTCTCGTGACGGCCGTCGCATTGTGGCCTGCCGTAACGTTGGCCCAATCCCCGGCCGCGGAAGGATACAGGGAAGGCGGCCGAGCGGCCGGCCCCGTCGGTGCGGTCGTTGGCGGCGCGGTCGGCGCGGCCGTCGAGCTCCCCGGCGACGTGCTGGGTTTCGTGACCGGTCATCCGCGGCGTTACGACCGCATTCACGAGGAGATCATCGTCGGTCGTCCGCTGCCCCGGACGGTGCGCATCTACGAGATCCCGCGGCATCGCGACTATGCCTACGCTTACGTCAACGATGAGCGGGTGATCGTCGATCCGCGAACGCGGCGGGTCATCCGGATCATCGAGTGACGGCTGCGTCCGACGACCTTGCGTGCATCGAGACTGGAAGGGCCCCGCGAGGGGCCCTTTTTCTTTAGGTGCGCAGCAAATGTCGCTTGAGGGGGACGAAGGCCGCGCGATCTGGAGACCGCGCCGGAGTGCGGTTTCGTTTCGCCCACGGTCCGGGCCCTCCCAACTTTTCCTGCCCAAGGCTGGCCCGCGTCTTGGGGCGACCCTTTGCGAGCGGCATTTTTAGGGAACCACGCCCGGCGAATTGAACCGAACGACAATTGTGACGCCTGGAAATCGGCGTTAGCTTTGCGCCGACGTCATTCCACATTCCAACGACAATCGCTCGGGGAGGTTCGCATGTTCGAGAAACACGTCGATCGACGCACGGTTCTGGCCGGAACGACCGCGCTCAGCGCCGCCGCGCTGCTGCCCGGCCGCGCCTCGGCGCAGGCCGCTGCTCCGGCGGGCGGCGGAACGTCGTTGCCGGCGCGCGGGGACTTCGTGGTGCGCGGGGCCTATGTGCTTTCGATGGACGACAATATCGGCGATTTCCCGGTCGGCGACGTGCACGTCCGCGACGGCGCCATCGTGGCGGTCGGCACCACCGTGCAGGCGCCGGGCGCCGAGGTGATCGACGGCAAGGGCATGATCTGCATGCCGGGATTCGTCGACACCCATTGGCACCATTGGACGACGTTCCTGCGGCCGGTGATGCGCGCCGACGACCCCAAGCGGACATACTTTCCGGTTACTTTCGCGCTGGGCCTGCATTACACGCCGGAAGACAGCTATCGCAGCGTGCGGCTCGGCCTCGCCGAAGCTCTGAGCGCGGGCGTCACCACGACGCACAACTGGGCGCACAACGTGCGAAGCCCGCAGCACGCCGACGCCGAAGTCCAGGCCATGCGCGATGGCGGCCTTCGCGGACGCTTCGCCTATGGTCCCGCGCTCGGAATGCCCAATGATCAACCAATGAACCTCGCCGACGTCGCGCGTATGAAGCGCGACATCGGCAACGATCCGATGCTCACGCTCGGCATCTGCTCGCGCAACATCGACGGGAACACCGGCGGCACCCGCGGGGCGATCGACGCCGCCATGGCCAAGAAGGAGTGGGGCGCGGCGCGCGAGCTCGGCCTGCCGATCACGCTGCATACGTCCGGCACCGGCGCGATCAAGTTGCTGAGCGGGGCCGATCTGCTCGGCCCCGACCTTCAGCTTGTCCATCCGCTCAACACCGACGCTTCCGACTGGGAAGTGCTCGCCAAGCGCGGCGTGCACTACAGCACGTCGCCCGTCGGAGAGGCGGGCCGCTCGGGCGAAATGCAGTTCATCGAGATGATGCAGGCCGGCGTGAAAGTCAGCATCTCGATCGACAACGTCACCGCGGAGCGCTGCGACTGCTTCGCCTGCATGCACATCCTGCAGACGGTCAACAAACATCGCACCGGCGGCAAGTTCAAGCTCACCACCAAGCGGCTGGTGCAGATGGCGACGATCGGCGGTGCGGAAGATCTCGGCTTCGCCGACCGGACCGGCTCGCTGACGCCGGGCAAGCGCGCCGATCTCATTCTGGTGCGGACCGACGCGCCGCACATGCGTCTGATGGGCGATCCCTACGATGCCTTGGTGCAGCTCGCCCAGGCGCGGGACGTCGACACGGTCGTGGTCGACGGACGCATCCTGCGCCGCAAAGGCGAGTTCACCGCGCTCGACTACAACAAGCTCCTGGCCGATGCCGAGCAGTCGCTGGCGTCGCTCAAGACAAAGGCGAAATGGAGTTGACGCAGACCAAGCCGGTTTTTGCCCGGGTGCGCGCTACGACGAGTTGCACGCATTCGATCGGATTGCGGCGGGCGAGATTGCACAGGGCGGGATAGCGCAGCGTATCCCGCCGTTGCCGCAGCGCCGGGCTCACTTCGGCCGCAAGGCTTCCGCCGTGCGGTCGATGATCGCCTGCGGTGTGGCGGCGACCTTGTGAGCAAGGTCCTGCAGGAATTCCCCGCTCGCCGGATCGAACTCGGCTTGCGACTTCGTCACCATGGCGAGCAGGTCCGGATCCTTGGCGGTCTTCATGAAGGCTTCGCGCAGGGCGGCGACTCGATCGGCCGGAATGCCGGGCGGGCCGAGCAGCGACCGGCTCACCGCCGCCGAACTCACATAGAACGCGAGCGCCTGCTTCGCTTCCGGGGTGGTGCCCAGCTCGACCAGCGTGGGAACGTTCGGCAGCACCTTGCTGCGTTCGGTCGTCGCCTGGACGAGGATGTGCAGCTTGCCGCTGTCGAGGTCCGCTTTGCGGGTGCGCAGCAGGGACGCGTAGGAGTTCTCGACCGAATCGACCTCGCCCTGGTCGATCGCCAGCATCGCGTCCGAGGTGCCCTTGTATCCGGAAAT
>CAYVBN010000630.1:0-1680 GCA_964449645.1 uncultured Hyphomicrobiales bacterium | reverse complement strand
GCGGCCGTCACGGCGGTTGTCGGCGCAGTGACCGAGAACGTGGCCCGCATGGAGGACACCGCGCGGATGCTCTCAGGCATCGCCGCCTCGGCCGACCAGCAGGCGCAGTCCGCCGTGGATTCCTCCGAGCTGACCTCGTCCAACGTACGCAGCGTGGCGGCTGCGACCGGGGAGCTCGGCGCGTCGATCCATCAGATCAGCTCCCAGGCGGTGCAGGCGAACGACGTTGTCAGGCGCGCCGACGACGTGGCGCGCTCGGCGGATCAGCTCGTCGGTCAACTGTCGACCGGTGCGGATCGCATCGGCGACGTCGTCAAGCTCATCCGGGCCATCGCCGAACAGACGAACCTGCTCGCCCTCAACGCGACGATTGAAGCGGCCCGCGCCGGCGAGGCGGGACGCGGGTTCGCCGTCGTGGCGTCGGAAGTGAAGACGCTCGCCGGCCAGACCGCGAAGGCGACCGAAGAGATCGCCACCCAGGTCGGCAACATCCAGAACTCGACCGCCGAGGCGGTGACGGCGATCCGCTCGGTCAGCGACGTCATTGGGGAGATCAGGACGTTCACGGCCTCGATCGCGAGCGCCGTCGAGGAGCAGAGCGCCTCGACCGAGGAGATCACCCGGAGTCTTCAGGAGGCGGCCTCGGGCGCCAACAAGCTGGTCGGCAGCACGACCGTCGTCACCGAGGCGATCCGCGAGACCAACAAGTCCGCGGCCGACGTGCTCGCCGCCTCGAGTGCCCTGTCGCTTCAGGCCGGGACGCTGCAATCGGCCGTCGAGGCGTTCCTGCAGAAGGTCGCCTGAGGGCGACGATATCGGCTGCCTGTTGCCGCGTGCTGGCGTATCATCGCAGGGCGCGGCTGCGGCTTTCGTGAAAGCGGCCGCGGCAAACGGGGCCGCCGATGAGCACGTTCCACGATCCCGCCACTCTGCCAGGCGATCTGCCGGTCCCGCAGGACGATGGCGGCACGCGCCATCTCACGGGCCTTGCGCTTCCGCACTTCCCGTTGCCGGCGACGGACGGGGCGGAGATCGACCTCGCGAGCCTCAAGGGCCGAAGCGTCGTCTACGCCTATCCGCGCACCGGCCGCCCGGGCGAGCCGCTTCCGACCGGATGGGATTCCATTCCGGGCGCGCGCGGCTGCACCCCGCAGAGCTGCGCCTTTCGCGACCACCATGCCGATCTGCTCGCCCACGGCGTGTCGCATGTGTTCGGGCTTTCGACGCAGACCACGGACTATCAGCGCGAGGCGGCGGAGCGTCTCCACCTGCCATTTCCGCTGCTGTCGGATGCCGGATTGAGATTCACGCAAGCGCTACGCCTGCCGACATTCGAGGTGGATGGCATGGTCCTTCTCCGCCGTCTGACGCTGGTGGTCGATGACAGCGTGGTCACGAAAGTGTTCTACCCGGTGTTCCCGCCCGACCGGAACGCCGAGGAGGTGTTGGCGTGGCTCGACGGGGAGGGCAGGGCGACACGGCGTTGACCGTGGCGGACTTCACGCTGGCCCGTTCCCCGGGCGCATCGCAGTGCGGAGCGGTGCGATGCAGACCCGGGGTCCATCTCTGTCGCCGGGATGTTGCTTGTTTGGATGTTTCGCAGTGGTCTGGGTCCCGGCTCCGCGGTGCACCGCTTCGCACTGCACCGCGTCCGGGACACGAGTCAGCAGCGTAGCAGTG
>CAYVBN010000629.1:0-8155 GCA_964449645.1 uncultured Hyphomicrobiales bacterium | reverse complement strand
CAGCACGTCGTCGCCGCCGTCGTGCCCGTAGGTGTCGTTGATCGACTTGAAGTAATCAATATCGAGCACGAGGACCGAGAGCGGCTTGTCGCGCACCGACGCCTGTTCGACCAGCGTCGCCAGATGGCTCTCCATGTAGCGCCGATTGTACAATTCGGTGAGCGGATCGGTGACCGCGAGCTCGATCGACAACTGCACGTTGTCGCGCAACCGTTCGGTGTAGCGCCTCTTGCGGATCTGCGTCCGCGTGCGGGCGAGCAGTTCGTTCCGGTCCACCGGGCGCGTAAGATAGTCGTTGATGCCGATTTCGAGCCCGCGCGTGAGCCGCTGGACGTCCTCTCCGTCCGCCAGCACGAGGATCGGCAGGCTGCGCGTCCGCTCCAGCGAGCGAACCTGGCTGCACAGCCTGAGCCCGTCGAAATTCTCCAGTCCGAGCGAGACAATGACGAGGTCGTAGTTGCCTTCCGCGGCCTGAAAGAGCGCGTTGCCGGGATCCGGCTCGACGTGGACCTCGTGCTCGGCCGCGAGCACCGCCGCGATGCGCTCGTAAGACGCCGCGCGATCGTCGACCAGCAGGATGCGCCCGCCCCCTCCGGTGTCGGCGATCGCCTCGATCGCCGGATTGCGGATGCCGATCTCCTTCGAGGTGACGGCGCGCATGCGCAGCTCGTCGGTCATCATCTTCAGGCGCGCAAGCGAGCGCACGCGCGAGATGAGCGCGATGTCGGAGACCGGCTTGGTGAGGAAATCGTCGGCGCCCGCCTCAAGCCCCTTCACGCGGTCCGACACCTGATCGAGCGCCGTCACCATGATCACCGGAATGTGGTGCGTCGCCGGATTGGCCTTGAGACGACGGCACACTTCGAAGCCGTCCATCTCCGGCATCATGACGTCGAGCAGCACGATGTCGTATTGGCCGCGTTCGCAGATCGTGAGCGCCTCCCGGCCGTCGGACGCGCTCGTCACCTCGAAGTACTCGGCCGAGAGGCGCGCTTCGAGCAGCTTCCGGTTGGCCGGGATGTCGTCGACGACGAGAACACGGGCGGTCATGCGCTCAGCCTCAGGTGGGCCCTACGAACCGCCGCACGGTCTCGATGAATTTGCTCACCGAGATCGGCTTGGACAGATAGGCCTCGCAGCCCCCTTCGCGGATGCGGTCCTCGTCGCCCTTCATGGCAAAGGCGGTGACGGCCACGACGGGAATCCGCTTCAGCTCGGGATCGTCCTTCAGCCATTTGGTCACTTCGAGCCCGGAGACCTCGGGAAGCTGGATGTCCATCAGGATCAGGTCCGGCCGGTGCTTGCGCGCGAGATCGAGCGCCTCGATCCCGCTGCGGGTACCGACGGTCTCGTAGCCGTGCGCTTCCAAGAGATCGTGGAAGAGCTTCATGTTGAGCTCGTTGTCCTCCACGATCAGGACGGTCTTGGCCATGCCAGTCCTCTTGCGGTCCGAGACCGCCTCGGACTCTCGGAGTGCCAGGTTTCCGATTTCCAAGTCCGATATCCCGCGCCGGCCGCCGGTTTATATACTCGCGGCGACGGTAGTCGGGATTCCTTACAGAAGTACAAATCCCTATTCTAATCAATAAGGTTGCGGGGACCTTAACTGGACTGTGGACTCGCATTCCGACCGCTGTACGCGACGCGAGGGGGCGCCAACTTGGCCCGGGTCTGCGCTGCACCACTTCGTGTTGCAGCACGTCCGGGGAACGAAGCTTCGCCTCGAATAACGACTCGTGTCGCGGGCACAGCGCGGTGCGAAGTACCACGCTGTAGACCCGGGACCCAATGGAGCGCGTCCCGGGTTGCTGACCCGGGCCCCACTCCTCTCAGGGGCTCGCGACGATCGCCTCGTCGCACGGCCTTACGAGGGCGCGCAATTCGTCCCCCGCCACCAGCAGCGGCCGCCGCGTCAGGCCGCCGTGCCGGTCGATCCAGGCCCGCACCGGAGCCGGATACATGGCGTACATCCCGGCCGTCGCCTCGGGCGCCGGCAGGCCGGTCGTCTTGTGGAAAGCCTCGTGGAAGCCGAGGATCGCCCGCGGCGTGACGCAGACGTCCCGGCGCGAGAGGACCAGCGTGCAAGCACTGAAGCACAGCCCGTCGATGACGATCGGCCCTTCCGCCGCCGCCACCCAGCGGATGCGCTGCTGCACCAGCCCGCCTTCATCGAAGGTGATCCGCTCCCTGCTCTGGAGACTCGATGGAACGAGGCCCAAAACAGCCGCGGAGATCAGCAGCTTGGCGCCTACGGCGCTCCAAAAGCCGCCACGCGCGCGGCGCGCGACACCGGACCGAACAGACTTGCGGCCGAGCGCAGCTACGCACGCCGGCCGAACGCGGACGCAAAACACGCCGTCCTCCCCCGTGTTGTCCGGGAGGGTGGGCGTGAGACATAAAAGAGATGGTAAACCGAAGGCACACGGGGGCGCCGCCGTGCCGCTTATGGCGAATGCAAGGTAAACGACAGGACACGACCGGCATGGCAAAACGCTCTCCAATCACCCGGGAGGCCGCGCAGGCGCTCGCCGTCCAGGCGCTCACCTACCTGGCGGCGGAGCCCGAGCGGCTCGTGCGCTTTCTCGACCTCGCCGGTCTGGACCCAAGCTCGATCCGGGCCGCCGCGCGCGATCCACGCTTCCTCTCCGGCGTCCTCGAGCACGTCGCCGGCGACGAACGCCTGCTCCTTGATTTCGCGGAATCCGCCGATGTCCCTCCGGCGGAGGTCGATGCCGCGCGCGAAGCCCTTTCCGGACGCTGGGAGCGCGACGTGCCCTGAGCCGCCCTGCCCTCCCGGCGACGATTGACGCCGGCGCCGGGCCCGGAAACCATGGGCGGTTTCGATCTCGACCGAGTCGGCGATGGGGTTCTGCCGCGACTGCCTCACGGATGTGCCGCAGAGCGTGCCGCGTTGCGCGCGCTGCGGATCGCCGCGCGTCGTGCAGCACCCCGAGATCGACCGGCTCTCGATCGCGCATGTCGACTGCGACGCCTTCTACGCCACCATCGAGAAGCGTGACGACCCCTCGCTCGCCGACAAGCCGGTGATCGTCGGCGGCGGCAAGCGCGGCGTCGTCGCGACCGCGTGCTACATCGCGCGCACCTACGGCGTGCGCTCGGCCATGCCGATGTTCCAGGCGCGGCGCCTCTGTCCGCACGCCGTCGTCGTGCCGCCCGACATGGCGAAATACGCTGCCGTCGGCCGCGAGGTGCGGGCCCTGATGCTCGACATGACGCCGCTCGTCGAGCCGCTGTCGATCGACGAGGCGTTTCTCGACCTCTCCGGCACCGAACGGCTGCACGGACGATCCCCGGCACGCTCGCTCGCGGATTTCGCCCGGCGCGTGGAAGAGACGCTCGGCATCACCGTTTCGGTGGGCCTCTCCGAAAACAAGTTCCTCGCCAAGATCGCGTCCGACCTCGACAAGCCGCGCGGCTTCTCGGTGCTCAGCCGCCGCGAGGCACAGGCCTTCCTGGCGCCGCGGCCGGTCACGTTCATCTGGGGCGTCGGCAAAGCCATGGGCGCGCAGCTCGCTGCCGCAGGCTTTCGCACCATCGCCGACCTGCAGCGGGCGGATCAGGCCGACCTGATGCGCCGTTTCGGTTCCGAGGGCTTGCGTCTCGCCCGCCTCGCCCACGGCATCGATGAGCGGGCCGTCGATCCCGAACGCGAGACCAAGAGCGTGTCGGCGGAAACCACGCTGGAAGAGGACATTGCGGAATTCCGTCCGCTCGAGCGCATTCTCTGGTCGCTGTCCGAGAAGGTGTCCGCGCGGCTCAAAGCCAAGGAGCTGGCCGGCGCGACCGTCACGCTCAAGCTGAAGTCGGCGGATTTCAAGCTACGCACGCGCGCACGTTCGCTCGGCGCGCCCACCCAGCTCGCCGCCAAGATCTTCACGGCCGGCCGCGATCTTCTCGTGCGCGAAACCGACGGCACGGCCTTTCGGCTGATCGGCGTCGGCGTCTCGGCGCTTGCGGGCAGCGAGGACGCCGATCCGGCCGATTTGGTCGACCTCGATGCCAAACGCACGGCCGCGGCCGAGCAGGCCATGGACCGCCTGCGCGCGAAATTCGGGCGTGATGCGGTGGTGAAAGGGTTGGCGTTCGAGGATGAGGCGTAGAGCACTTTCCGGCGAAGCGGGAACCGGTTCGTCGCGAAAAGGCTCTAGGTCATTGATCGTCCGGACGCTCCGGAATCACCGTCAGCGGCAGCGCGCTTCGGCCACGCCTGGCACCGCGCCTTCACGTCCAAATGGACGACGTCTTCGACAGGCGGCTCGCCGGCGCGCACCTCGAACTTGACGTCGCCGATCGAGAGCGTCAGGACGGTGTGGTCGCCGCGGAAGTGGCGATTGAGGACCGCGGCCTCCCGGCCCGTGCTCGTGGGAGCCAGTTGGATCTGTTCGGGACGCAGGAGCACGGTGACCTTGCAACCGTCCGCCTCGGGGCGACCCGCCACTGGCACGGCGCCGATCAGGGTGTCGGCTTTGCCGTCCCGCATGACGCCGTCGAGGAAGATCGTCGCTCCGGTCAGCCGCGCGACGTCCATGTTCGCCGGAGTCCTGTAGACCTCGGACGGCGCTCCGCACTGCATCACGCTGCCGTGGTTTATCACCGCCACGAGGTCGGCGGCGGCGAACGCTTCGGCGGGATCATGGGTGACCAGCACCGTGGTCGTTCCGGCCCGGCGCAACAGAGTGACGACCTCTTCGCTCATTCTCCGCCGCAGGTCGAGGTCGAGCGCGTTGAACGGCTCGTCGAGCAGCATCACGGCGGGACGCGGCGCCAGCGCCCGCGCCAATGCCACGCGCTGCTGCTGACCGCCCGAGAGCTCGTGCGGATATCTGGTCGCGTAGTCGGTGAGGCCGACGAGGCGCAGCACGTCATCGACGCGCGACCCGCGGCGCTGCTCGCGACTGAGACCATAGCCGACGTTCCCGGCCACCGTCAGATGCGGGAACAACGCTCCTTCCTGCGGCACATAGCCGACATGGCGGCGCTCCGGCGGGATGAACTGATCTTGCGCTTCCATGACGGACGCGCCGAAACGGATCTCGCCGACGTCGACCCGCTCGAAGCCCGCAATCAGCCGCAGCAAAGTGGTTTTTCCACTGCCGGACGGACCGAGCAGCGCCAGCACCGAGCCGTCCGGCACGACAAGATCGACGCCGCTCAGGACCACGTGTTTGTGGTAGCGCTTGGTGACGGCGTGAAGCTGGATATCGGTCATTGCAGGTCATAGAGGTCCGCGCTGCGGCGCGTGAACAGGTAGACCGGCAGGGCCGACACCAACAAGAGCAGCGCCGCGAAGGGCGCGGCCGCCGCATATTCCCCGTCATTCGCATGCGACCAGACCTCGGTCGCGAGCGTGACCACGCCGGTCGGCGCGAGCATCAACGTCGCGGTGAGCTCCCGCATCAGCTCGAGTACCATCAGGGCGAGCGCGGCGCCGACGCCCGGAACGATGTTCGGCAGCGTGATCGATGTGAAGGCGCCGAAGGGGCTTCGCCCCAATCCCCGCGCCAGTTCCTCCAGTCGCGGCGGCACGAGCTCCACGGAAGCGCGCAACGCCGATTGCGCAATCGGCAGAAACAACATTGCGTAGGCGACGAACAGCACGAATGCCGTCTGATAGACCGGGCGGGCATACCGGATCGAGAGAAATGTCAGCGCGAGCGCGATCACCAGCCCCGGCAGGCCGTGGATGACATAAGGAAGCCTGTCGGCAAAGTCGGCGAGCCGCCCGCCATGGCGGACCGAGGCGAAGACGAGCGGCAACGCGAGCGCCACGACGATCAGCGCGCCCGGCACGGACAGGCCGAGAGATCCGAGGATCGCCGGCACGATGTCCGCGCTGCCCTCGCCGCGCGACTGGCCAACGACCAGCCAGTACGCGACCATCGCCATCGGCACGCCGAGCGACAGCATCGACATCAGGCAGAACGCGGCGAAGACCGGACGTCGCAGGCGGCCCAGCGACAGCAGCGGAAGGGAGCGCGCGCTGCCGCGCCCCGTTCGAGAGACACGCGATCCGCGCCGCAGGCGCATCTCTCCCCACGCCGCCGGCAGACACAGCGCCATCAGCACGGCCGACTGGAGGGCCGCGGACGCGCTGTCGAACTGAAGCTCGTAGGATTCGAAAATGGACGTGGTGAAGGTCTGCACGCGCAGGAGCGACAGCGCGCCGAATTCCGCAAACATGTGCGTGAGCACCAGGAGGGCGCCCGCGCCGAGCGCCGGGCGCGCCTGCGGCAGCACGGCGCCGAAGAAGGTGCCCCACGACCCCCGCCCGAGCGACCGCGACACCTCCTCGAAGGCCGGGTCCATCCCGCGGAGCGCCGCGCTCACCGGCAGGAAGACAAGCGGATAGACCACGATCGTCAGCACGAAGATCGCGCCGGCCAGGCTCTCGAAGGCGCTGTCGACCGAGGACCACGCGTAGCTTGCAACGAAGGCCGGTACGGCCAGGGGCAGGCTGGCGATGATCCGCCAGGCCGCCCGCCCCGGGAGGTCACAACGCTCGATGCACCAGGCCATCGCGGTGCCGATCAGGCAGGCTCCCGTCGTCACGCCGACGGCGAGGACCAGGGTGGTCGCGAGCAGCGTCAGCGTTCGCTCGCGGGCCAGCTCCGCAATGATGCCGGCGGGGCCCGCCTGCCATGAGCGCAGGACCACGTAGACGAGCGGCAGGCAGATGAGGATGACGGGCGGGAGCAAAGCGAGAACGAGCCACAAGGGCGGCCGCTCGGACCGCCCTCTGTCCGCCCATGCGATCGTCAAGCCAGGCCCGCCTCGCGCTCGAGCACCAGCGCATCGGCGGCATCGCCGAGATCGTCCGGCGTGACGGGCGGAGGGTCGAGCTCGCTGAACGGCTTCAAGGCATAAGGCGATTTGATGCCGGCGCGCACCGGATACTCCGCGACGGAATCGACGATCGCCTGCTGGCCGGCCGCGCTCACCATGAAGGCAAGGAATTTCTGGGCCGCCTCCTGCTTCTTGCTCGACTTCAGGATGCCGGCGGCGGAGACCGTGATGAGAGCGCCGGGGTCCTTGTGGCCGAAATAAAAGAGCGCCGACTTCATCTTGGCGTCGCCGACCTCTTTGGCCACGGCGAACCAGTAGTAGTTGTTGATGAGGGCGGCGGCGATCTCGCCCGCCTCGACAGCCTTCATGGCCGCGCCATTGCCGTTGTAGGATCGACCGTAGGCCTTGAGTCCTTTCAGCCAGTTGAAAGCGGCGTCGCGCCCCTTCAGCTGCGAGATGGCGACGATCTGTTCCTGGAACGCGCCGCTGGTCGGCACATACGCGATCTTGCCTTTCCAGGCTTCGGTCGCGAAATCGAGCACCGATGCGGGGAACTCGCTCTCCTTCACCATCGCCTTGTTGTAGGCGACCACGCGCGAACGGAGGCTGGCGCCGAGCCAGGTGCCGTCCTTGGCGACATACGTGCTCGGCACCTGCTTGAGCGTGGCATCATCGAGTTTGCTGAGCAGTCCCCTCTTGGAAAGAGCCGCGACGGGCGGGCTTTCCTCCGAATAGAAAACATCGGCCGGAGACGCACTTCCCTCCTCGATGATCTGATTGGCGAGCTGGCTGCTGCCGCCTCTGCGGATCTCGACCTTGATCCCGGTCGCCTTGGTGAAGGCGTCGACCAGAGCGGCGGTCGTCCGCGCATGCTGGCCGTTGTAGAGGGTCAGCGTGGTGTCGCCGGCCGCCTGCGCGGCCGCTCCCCTGATGCCTCCGAGGGTGGAGATTCCGGTAGAGATCCCGGCCAGCAATGCGCTCGATTGAAGGAAACGACGGCGCGTAACGTGATGCACGATCAAACCTCCGCTTTTCGCGAGACCCGTTCTCAGCGCCCGACGCAGCCCGCCTCCTTCCCTATAGGTCCGGGATTTTGCCTGCAATGACAATGATTTAAATTGATTCTAAGGTGTGAGGGGTGCGCGCTTTTGCACCACCCGGCGACGCAGGATGGCGACACCGGCAACGCACGATGCCAACGTCTCCGCAGTCTTTTTGCAACAGCGCCACTGTCTTCACCTCGCCCCGTTGAGAGGTCGATTTCGAGCGCAGCGAGAAATCGGGTGAGGGGGAACAAGACGAAATGAAATGTGCGGGGACGGCCTCACGCACCGGTGGGGCAAAAGCCCTC
>CAYVBN010000628.1:0-14056 GCA_964449645.1 uncultured Hyphomicrobiales bacterium | reverse complement strand
CCGCTCTTCGCGGCTCGTGGCTGCGTAGGACGGAAAAGCGCGCCGCGCCGCCTGCACCGCGCGATCGACGTCGGCGGCCGATCCGGGGCTGATCTGGCCCGCAACTTCCTCGGTTGCCGGATTGATCACATCGAAAAGTCTCGGGACAGCCGGCTCGACCCACTCGCCGTCGATATAGAATTTGGTGTCATTCTTGCTCATAGCCAACTTCCTCAATTCGATGCTGTGGCGACGGCACTCTTGCGCGCCCTGCTGAGGCGGGAACAACGCGCCTGCAAGTGGGCTTGCAGCCCTCGCAGAGCGGTTGCCAGCGGTCCGGGATTGCCCCGTGTTGGATCGCTATATACCATCGGATATAGACATCAAACAATGCGGTGCAGCGGTCCATACCGTCATGCCTGCGTTGCAAGCCGGCCGGTCGGGCCGGCGGCTTTTTCGGAGCGGTGGATGGCGGATATCGGACTCGTCCAGCAGGTGTCGGGAGAATGGAATCGCTCCGGGAACCTGGTGCGGCTTCGGATGGCGGCAGACAAGCTCGACCAGCCGCAGGACATGCTGATCGCTCCCCAGGAGGTGCAGTTGCTGATCAACCTGCTGCTCGTCTTGAGCGGCAAGGCCGGCCCCGATTCCGGTCCGGCATCGGAAGATGGGCTGGTTAGACCGGTCGCGGTGGACCGTATGGCCTTGGGCGCGACCGACGACGGCGATACGGTTCTCGAATTGACCGTGGGCTAAACCGTCCTGGCCTTCTTCCTCCCGGTTGCCGCCTGCCGAGACCTGGGGCAAGCCTTGCTTGCCTTTAGCGCGGAACGCACCCCGGTCGCGAACTAGGCGTGTGGGCGAGGGCGCGGACGCATGTCCTCACGAAATTGATCTCCTTCACCGAGGAAAGAACGTCACGTCGATCTGCCATCTCTTCAGAAGAATTGAATCAAAGGTATGGGCATGAAAGTCACACATCTCGGCAAGGCCGGTCCGACCGTAAGCATCATCGGCCTTGGCTGCATGGGCATGTCACCCGGCATCTATGGCCCCTCCGACGAGACCGAGAGCCTGGCCACCATCCGGGCGGCCATCGACGCCGGCGTCACGCTGATCGACACCGGCGACTTCTACGGTATGGGCCACAATGAAATGCTGATCCGGCGCGCGCTCGAGAACGTGCCGCGATCGGAGGTGGTCATCTCGGTGAAGTTCGGCGCCATGCGCGATCCGGCCGGCGGTTGGGGCGGCAACGACTGCCGCCCGCAGGCCGTGAAGAACTTCCTGGCTTACACCCTGCGCCGGCTTGGCACGGACTATGTCGACATCTACCGTCCCGCCCGCCTCGATCCGAGCACGCCGATCGAAGACACCATCGGGGCGATCGCCGACATGGTGCGGGCCGGCCATGTCCGCCATATCGGCCTCTCCGAGGTCGGCGCAGCCACCATCCGGCGCGCCCACAAGGTTCATCCGATCGCCGACCTGCAGATCGAATACTCGCTGATGAGCCGAGCCATCGAAGCCTCCATTCTGCCGACCACGCGAGAGCTCGGCATCGCCGTCACCGCCTATGGGGTGCTCTCGCGCGGACTTCTGAGCGGACGTGTGCCGTCGGCCGACACCAAGGGCGACATCCGAGTCGTCCGCATGCCGCGCTTCAAGCAAGGCAATCTCGAGAAGAATCTGAGCCTCGTCGAAACCCTGCGACAGATCGGTCAGGAAAAAGGCGCGGCACCGGCGCAGCTCGCCGTGGCCTGGGTGCTGTCGCGCGGTGCGGACATCGTGCCGGTCGTCGGCGCCCGCCGCCGCGATCAGCTTCGCGAAACGCTGGGCGCGCTGGACGTCCGGCTCGACGCTAGTGATCTGGCGCGCATCGAGGCGGCCGTGTCGCCGGACCTGGCCGCGGGCGCGCGATACGACGCGCCGCAGATGGCGCATCTCGACAGCGAATCGCACGGCTGATGTTGCCGCGCGGGTGCCAACGCGAAGTTTGCTCTTGCGTGCCCGCACGAAACCGATGTCTGGTGTCGCGTCCAGCCATCTCGATGACTGTGCGGGAATGCCGCCGCAGATGTCGCACACGCGCGGGCACTACGTGCCGCCTATGGCGTCTTCCTGATGGCGATCGCGAGGCGATACGTGACGTCGTTCCCGGCCCTCCATCGTCACCAAGCGGGAGGTCGATCGCCGTAGGCCGCTCGCCGGGCGTCAGCCGAACGTGAAGGCATAGGCCTGCGCGCCGGGGTCGAGAAACTTGATCTCGAACGTGCGGTCGGTTATCGCGCCATGCTGGCGAATGAGCTGATAGAGCCGCTGGCCATCGACGACCCCATTTCCTTCCGCATCGACATCGGCGCCGTGGTCGGCGCCCGGCGCTTTGCCGTCGATCGTCACGCGAAAATGGACCGGCTTGCCGACCGTGGCCGGGCCGAGGACGAGATGGAGGTCGCGGGCATGGAACCGATAGGTGATCCGGTCGCCGGGTTCATTCGACGTGGCGTTCTCGCCGGTGACTGTCCAGTCGCCGGACAGGCCCCATTGATTGAGCTGCGGCGACGCCGATGCGTAGACGTGGGCCTGGTCCTGGACCACGCCGCCGGGCGAGACGAAGTTTTCGCTTCTGTTGTAGCCGACATAGGTCTCCGGCGACTTCACGTCGCCGGCGCTGGCGGCGGCCTCGGCGCCTGACGCCTTCACGGCGACGAGGTCGGCGGGATAGCCGGTGTGGCCCGCTTCCGCCAGGAGCTGCTGGATCACGCGCTCCGACTCATCATACTGACCTTCGCCGAAATGATGATAGCGCAAGCGGCTCTGCGCATCGATGAAGTAGTGCGCCGGCCAGTATTCGTTATCGAACGCGCGCCAGATGCCGTATTCGTTGTCCACCGCAACCGGATAGTCGATCTTGAGCGTGGCGATCGCCGCCTTCACGTTGTCGATCTTGCGCTCGAAGGCAAATTCCGGCGTATGCACGCCGATCACGACGAGCCCCTTGTCTCTGTATTTGTCGGCCCACGCCCGCACATACGGGATCGCGCGCAGGCAGTTGATGCAGGAATAGGTCCAGAAGTCGATCAGGACCACCTTGCCCTTGAGACTCTCGGGAGAAAGCGGCGGCGAATTGAGCCACGCGACGGCGCCCGAGAGTGAGGGGAATCCGCCCTCGACTGAAAGGTTCGGCATCTCCGCCGTCGGCTTTGCTTTCATCATCATCGCCATGGAAGGACCATCGTTGGCAATGACGGACGACTGCATCGATCCGCCGGCAGCCGGGTCGCCGGCGGCGGCCTGCATGGAGCCTCCGGTCGGCGGCTGCACCGCGCCGCCGGACCCTGCCCGCATCGAGCCGCCGAGCGCGCCTTCCGGGGCAGGGCGAAGCCGATCGACCAGGCCTTGCTCCAGCGAAGCGGTGCTCGACACCGACAACTGCGTCAGGAAGCCCGTGTCGAGGCCGAGCGTGATTGCGACAACGCCCGCCAGCACTGCGACGCCGATGCCGCGCCGGATCCATTCTCCAATTCCGAGCGAGCGTTTCATCGCGGCAAACACGCGTCCGCCGACCAGCAACGCCAGCGCCAGCGACGTGGCGGCGCCAAGGGCATAAGCCAGCAGCAGCAACGTCGTGCCCGTGTTGGCGCCGTGAAGCGCCGCTCCGGTCAGGATGAGGCCCAACACCGGACCGGCGCAGGGCGCCCACAACAGTCCAGTCGCGGCGCCGAGCAGCAACTACGGCAATATCGACGCGCCTTGCGATACCGCCTCTAGGCCGGCCACGTAGGACAACCGGGAGCCGAGTTGCACCACGGGCCGCATGACGCGGTCGGCCAAGCTCGGGAAGACCAGCGTCACCCCGAAGGCGGCCAACACCACGAGCGCGACGGCGCGTCCGTATTGGTTGGCCTCCACCACCCAGCCGCCGGCGACGGCCGCCAGCGTGGCGATTGCCGCAAAAGTGACGGCCATGCCGACCAGCATCGGCAGTCCGCTGCGCAGGAACGGCCGATCCGCCCGCGCGAACACGAACGGCAGGACGGGAAGGATGCAGGGGCTGACGATCGTCAGAACGCCGCCCAGATAGGCCAATATCAGGAGGGACATGGATGGCGGTCCGGCAATCAGGCGGATGTGGGTTTGAACGTCAGCGCGATGCCGTTCATGCAGTAGCGCAAGCCGGTCGGTTTCGGCCCATCGTTGAAGACGTGACCGAGGTGACCGCCGCAGCGTCGGCAATGCACGGCCTCACGCACCATGCCGAACGACGTGTCGCGTGTCGTTCCGACGGCGTTGTCCAGCGGCGCCCAGAAGCTCGGCCAGCCGGTGCCGCTCTCGAACTTGGTGGTCGATGAAAAGAGGTCGAGCTGGCAGCCGACACAGGCAAACAGGCCGGCCCGCTTCTCGTTGTTCAGCGGACTGGTGTAGGGGCGTTCGGTCGCCGCCTTGCGCAGCACGGCGAACTGGTCGGGCGTGAGCAGCTTCCGCCACTCCTCTTCGGAGTGTTCAATCTCGAATTTCTGCTGAGCACATAGATGCACGGGCATCGCGATGGCGGCTGCCAGTCCAAGCATCGTGGTGGTCAGAAGCCGTCTGCGAGTGATGTCCATGGCAGGCTCCACGGCTGTCGCCAGAATCCCAGGGAAGACGCCATTTTGGGGAAAGACACGCTATATTGCTACGGTAATAGCGCTGGCGCACGGACTTTTTATCCACGCGTGAACGTTTGATCGGCTGCCGTTGCAACGGTCGCAAGACGACACAAGACGCCTGACAAATGGGGGCTGGCCGTGCCGCGAGCGCGGCGCGTCCGAAACTATGCTCCGCGAAGGCTCGTTTCCCGGATCGTCAGGCCGGCGTGTCCTGAAGCTGCAGCCAGACCGTCTTCTGCTCCGTGTAATTGTCGATCGCGGTCTGACCGAGGTCGCGGCCGATGCCGGACCGGCCTCCCATGCCGCCCCACGGCAACCGGGTGTCGGTCGGGCCGTAGGTGTTGATCCAAACCGTCCCGGCATCGACTTTGGCGGAGACGCGGTGCGCCCGGTCGATGTCTTTCGTCCATACCGCGCCGGCGAGACTGTAGTCGGTGCCGTTGGCGAGGCGCACGGCCTCTTCCTCCGACGAGAATTTGAGGATCGAAACCACCGGCCCGAAGATTTCTTCGCGGGCGATGGTCATGTCGGGTGACACGCCGGCGAACAACGTAGGCTCGATGAAATAACCTCGGTTGCCGGCGCGGCTTCCTCCACAAACGAGCTCGGCCCCTTCGCGCGTGCCGGTTGCAATGTACCCGAGGATCTTTTCCATCTGCTTTTGCGAAATGACCGGGCCGAGATTGGTCCCGTCGGTCAGTGGATCGCCCATCCTCAACCCCCGTGCGCGTTCCGCGAAGCGCGCGACGAACTCGTCATGGACCGTGTCCTCGACGATGATGCGCGTGGCCGCCGAACAGACCTGCCCGGCGTTGAAAAAAGCTCCCGAGGTAATCTGGCGGACGGCGGCGCCGAGATCGCTGTCCTTGAAGACGATGCAGGGCGCCTTTCCGCCGAGCTCGAGGCCGATGCGGGTGATGTGCTCCGCCGCGGCCCGCATGATCGATTGCCCGGTCTGCGGCGAGCCGGTGAAGGCGATCTTGTCGATTCCCGGATGGGAGATCAGAGCGGCGCCCGCATCCGCCCCATAACCGGGGACGATGTTCAGAACACCTGGCGGGACGCCGGCCTCCAGCGCGGCGCGACCGAGCCACAGCGCCGACAGCGGAGTAAGCTCGGCCGGCTTAAGAACCACGGTGCAGCCGGCCGCCAACGCTGGCGCGATCTTCCAGACCGCGTTCATGAGCGGGAAATTCCACGGAACGATGACCGCAACGACACCGACCGGCACACGTTGTATATAGGTCAATGCATTCTTGCGGGCCGGCACGACCTGTCCGCTGATCTTGTCTGCCCAGCCCGCGAAATATTCGAGGCAGTCGATCGCCGCCGGCAAATCCATGCGCTGTGTCGCCGCCAGCGGCTTTCCGGCATCGGCGCTCTCGAGCAGAACGATCTCGTCCGCCCGGTCACGGAGAATAGCCGCGAGGCGGTTGAGAAGGCGGCCGCGCTCTATGCCGGTCATGCGACTCCAGATACTGGAGTCCAAGGCGCGCCGCGCAGCCTCGACCGCGCGGTCGATATCGGCAGCTTCGGCCCTGGCGACGTCCGCGATCGTGTCCTCGGTGGCCGGATTCAAAGTCGCGAATGTGCGGCCGCCCTGCGCGTCGGCAAACTCACCGTTGATCAGGAGCTTGGCTGGAGGAAGAATTTGCTTCAGCGAATCGGGCGGAACGGCCAACATGAACGAACTCCGACATCTCGATCTGCGCGTATGTGGTTGTGCGGGTCCGCCTAAATCAAATCGGAAGACGCCGGTCGTCATCGGAACCGCCGATCACGAGGCCCGCCGGCGTAGGTCTTTGCGGGCCATTCCGCCCGAAACCAACCATCCTTGCGCACTTGAGCAGGGACCGCGCCAACGGCGAGAGCGGTTCGCGTTCGCTGACCACGATCCCGATCAGATGAGAGGCATTCGGCTTCACAAGGGGGATGGCCATTATTCCGCGTGGCGGTCCTCCGCCCAGCATGGTTGCGATCGTATCCGGAACGACGCTCGACAAGCCGTTGGAAACAACGTGGCCCATCAGAGCGAGAAAGGAATCGGCCTCGACGGCGGGTTTCGGCTTTTCGGCGCCGCCGGCCCGAAACAGGGCGTCGACGATCCTGCGGTTTTGCATCGTCGGAACGAGCAGGCACAGCGGCAGCCGCGCGGCGTCCCGCCACGTCACGCTCGGCTGCGTTCCGAACGGACCATCCTGGGGTGTCAGCAGCACATAGCGTTCGCGATAAAGCCGGTGCGCGCGAACTTTCTTGATCGGCTCGTTGTCGAGATAGGTCAGGCCGGCTTCCAGCGTTCCAGCCGCGATACCGTCCTCGATCTCGACGGAGCTCCTTGAATAGATGCGGATCGTGACTCCGGGGTGCTCATCGCAATAGCGTCGGCTCAGGGCCGGCACCGCCGGCATGGCCGCCGGAATGACGCCGAATCTCAGTTCGCCGCTCAAGCCGCCCCGGAGCTGAGACAGCTCCTGCTCGAGAGCCGTCTGGTCGGCGATGATCCGCTTCGCCCAGATGAGCGCCTTTCTGCCTTCGGGGGTCAGGCCGCCGTAGCGCCGGCCGCTCCGCACGATCAGCGGTAGCCTGAGCTCATGTTCGAGCTGGTGCACCGCCTCGGACAGGGTCGATTGGGTGACGTTGCAGGTCTGGGCTGCGCGGCCGTGGTGCTGCTCCTGGGCCAATGCGACGAAATAGGACAGATGTCTGATGTTCATCGCTCACATGCATTCGCCAATGTCCGTCTCCCGCGAAACCCGCGGCGACCCGTATCGACCATCGCTATTCCCATACGGATATAACGCTATCTATCAGGACTCGGGTTGAGCCGTCAACGCGGAAAGCGTCGGCCGAATGCCTTCACGGCCGCCATAGAGAGTCGCCCACCGCTGGAATGAGGGAGCGGTGTCCCACGCCAGGGTGTCGTGGCGGGACATCCGCATAATCGCGATTGTCGCGCGGATCGCAACAGGCGCAACGCAGGAAAGCGCTGAGCCGAACAATGTTTCAACTTGGAACAAATATAATCCGGATCGAGTTCCGCGGATTCCGAAAGGCCGGGAGGAACGGGATCTCGATCCGGGACCTCGATCCTGGATCGCGAGTAATGCCTCCTCGCCTCAGTCCCAGGCGAGCGCGCCACCATTCTGATATTCGATGACGCGGGTCTCGAAGAAGTTCTTTTCTTTCTTCAAGTCCATCGCCTCGCTCATCCACGGGAAGGGATTGTCCGACTCGGGGAAAACCGGCGCAAGTCCGAGCTGGGCGCAGCGTCGGTTGGCGATGAAGTGCATGTAAGTTTCACACAGCACCGCGTTCAGGCCGAGGAACCCGCGGGGCATGGTGTCCCGCCCGTAGGCGGCCTCGAGCTCGGCGGCCTCCTTGAGCATGCCGCGCACCCCGTCCTGGAACGCCTTTGTCCAGAGGTGCGGATTCTCGATCTTGATCTGGTTGATGACGTCTATGCCGAAGTTCAGGTGAATCGACTCGTCGCGCAGGATGTACTGGTACTGCTCGGCAATCCCGACCATCTTGTTGCGGCGGCCGAGCGAGAGGATCTGCGCGAAACCGGTGTAGAACCACATGCCCTCGAACACGACATAGAAGGCGACGAGGTCGCGCAGGAAGGCCTGGTCCGCGTCGGGCGTGCCGGTCTTGAAGCCGGGATCGTCGAGATGCTGCGTGTGCTTCAAGGCCCATGCGGCCTTGTCGGTGATCGAGGGCACCTCGCGGTACATATTGAACAGCTCGCCCTCGTCGAGGCCGAGGCTTTCCACGCTGTACTGGAAGGTGTGCGTGTGGACCGCCTCTTCGAATGCCTGCCGCAGAAGGTATTGCCGGCATTCCGGATTCGTCAGATGGCGGTAGATCGCCAGTACGATGTTGTTGGCGACCAAAGATTCCGATGCGGCGAAGAAGCCGAGGTTGCGCTTGACCATGCGGCGCTCGTCCTCGGTCAAGCCGTCCTTCGATTTCCACAGCGCGATGTCCGCCTGCATGGAGACCTCGGTCGGCATCCAGTGATTGTTGCAGCCGGAGAGGTACTTCTCCCACGCCCAGCGATATTTGAGCGGCAGAAGCTGGTTCACGTCGGCGCGCGCATTGATCATGCGCTTGTCGTCGACGCGCACGCGCGCGGCGCCACGATCGATCTCGCCCAATCCGGTCGCGTCGCCGCACGCGGCGTCGGATGGGATCTCGATCTTGGCCGTGACGGCAGGGTGAACGAGGGTCAGGGAATCGGCTTCGCTATCGGACCAGTCGAGCATGGTCATTCGTTGCTCCTTGTTCTCTTATCTTGTTCTCTTTTGCGTTCACGCTCACTGGCAGGCTTCGCAGGTGGGATCGTCGATGTCGCAGGCCTTGCCCCACGCCTCGCCATTTGTGTGCTCCGTCGCAATGGAGACTGCCGCCGGAACGGAGGCGGCGACGGCGTTGAGCTTCCCGTCGGTGCCTTTCAGCGTCGATTTCTCGACATGGGTCGCGGAGCGCGAGCGCAAATAGTAGGTCGTCTTCAGTCCGCGCTTCCAGGCAAGCCGGTAGAGGGCGTCAAGCTTCTTGCCGCTCGGATTGGCGATGTAGAGGTTGAGCGACTGCGATTGATCGATCCATTTCTGCCGGCGCGCCGCGGCTTCGATCAGCCAGGCCGGATCGATCTCGAACGCGGTCGCGTAGAGCGCCTTGAGATCGTCAGGCACGCGGTCAATCTGGCCGAGGCTGCCGTCGAAGTATTTGAGATCCGAGATCATCACCTCGTCCCACAATCCGCGCGCCTTGAGATCGCGCACCAGATATGCGTTCACGACCGTGAAGTCGCCGGACATGTTCGATTTCACGTAGAGGTTCTGGTACGCGGGCTCGATCGACTGCGAGACCCCGCAGATGTTGGAGATGGTCGCCGTCGGGGCGATCGCCATCGTGTTGGAATTGCGCATGCCGACCGTCATGACACGCTTGCGCAAGCTCTTCCAATCGAGGCGGCTGGAACGGTCAAGGTCGACCGGCGTGCCGCGCGCGTCATCCACGATCTTGATCGAATCGAGCGGCAGAATGCCCTTCGACCACAGCGATCCCTCGAACGAGGGATAGCGCCCGCGCTCGGCCGCAAGCTCGACCGAGCCCGAAATCGCCCAATACGAAATCGCCTCCATGCTCTCGTCGGCGAAGGCGACAGCGCCGTCGGAAGCATAAGGCAGCCGCAGGATGTTGAGCGCGTCCTGAAACCCCATGATGCCGAGTCCGACGGGCCGGTGCCGCAGGTTCGAGGCCCGCGCTTCGGGAATCGTGTAGAAGTTCACGTCGAGCACGTTGTCGAGCATCCGCATCGCCGTCTTCACGGTGCGCGCGAGGTGCTTGTGGTCGAGCTTCCCATCGGCGATGTGATTAACGAGGTTGACCGAACCGAGATTGCAGACCGCGACCTCGGTGTTCGACGTGTTGAGCGTGATCTCGGTGCAGAGATTCGAGGAGTGCACGACGCCGCAATGCTGTTGCGGCGAGCGCAGGTTGCAGGGATCCTTGAACGTGATCCACGGGTGCCCGGTCTCGAACAGCATCGTCAGCATGCGCCGCCAGAGATCGACGGCGCGGAGCTGCTTGGTGACCCGCATGTCTCCGCGCGCGGCCTTCGCCTCGTAGAAGGCATAGCGCTCGGCGAACGCCTTGCCGGTGAGATCGTGCAGGTCGGACGTTTCGTCCGGAGAGAACAGGGTCCAGACGCCGTCCTCCTCGACGCGCTGCATGAAGAGGTCCGGCACCCAGTTGGCCGTGTTCATGTCGTGGGTGCGGCGGCGGTCGTCGCCGGTGTTCTTGCGCAGGTCAAGAAACTCCTCGATATCGATATGCCAAGTCTCGAGATACGCGCAGACCGCGCCCTTGCGTTTCCCGCCCTGGTTCACAGCGACCGCGGTGTCGTTGGCCACCTTCAGGAACGGCACCACGCCCTGGCTCTCGCCGTTGGTGCCCTTGATATGGGCGCCGAGTCCGCGCACGCGCGTCCAGTCGTTGCCGAGCCCGCCGGCATATTTGGACAGGAGCGCATTGTCGCGGATCGACTTGAAAATGCCGTCGAGGTCGTCGGGAACTGTCGTCAGGAAGCAGGACGAGAGCTGCGGCCGCAGCGTACCGGCATTGAACAGCGTCGGCGTCGAGGCCATGAAGTCGAACGAGGAGAGCAGATTGTAGAACTCGATCGCCTTGTCCTCGCGGTCGATCTCGCGCAAAGCGAGCCCGCAGGCCACGCGCATGAAGAAGGCCTGCGGCAGCTCGAAACGCGTGCCGCGCGCATGCAGGAAGTAGCGATCGTAGAGCGTCTGCAGACCGAGATAATCGAACTGCAGGTCACGCTCGGGCTTCAATGCGGCGGCAAGTCGGCCGAGGTCGAAGCGCCCGATCTCAGGATCGAGCAATTCGTTGGCGATGCCGGTCCGCACATACGCGCGGAAGTACTCCGCATAACGCTCCGCCATCTCGGCCTGCGTCGCTTGTTGCGGACGGCCCTCGACGAAGGTCAGCGCCTCCCGTCGGAGCTTGTCGAGCAGCAGGCGGGCGCTCGCCTTGGCGTAGCCCGGATCGGTCTCGACCAGCGTGCGCGCGGCGAGGATCGATGCGAGCGCCAGCTCGTCCTCGCTGATGCCGTCGTAGAGATTGCGGTGGGCTTCGGCGAGAATGGCTTCCGCCGAGACGCCATCAAGCTGCGCGCAGGCTTCCTCGACGACCGCCGCGAGCCGCTTCATGTCGAGAGGCACAAGCGATCCATCGGCCGTCTTCATGCGCAACGCCGGTGTCGCGGCTGCCGACTTGCCTTTGGTCTTCGACTCGGTCTTCGCGCGCTCGCGCGCCCGTTCCTCGCGATAGAGCACGTAGGCGCGCGCGACCTTGTGATGCTCGCTCCGCATCAGCGCCAATTCGGCCTGATCCTGGATGTCCTCGATGTGGAAGGTGCGCCCCGCATCGGCCCGGCGCGTCAGGTTGGCGACGATCTGATTCGTCAACTCGGCGACGATATCGTGGACACGCCGCGACGCGGCGGCGCCATGGCCTTCGACCGCGAGGAACGCCTTGGTCAACGCGATCGCGATCTTCGAAGAGTCGAACGGCGAGACCGACCCGTTGCGGCGAATGACCTGATACGCCGGTGCGCTCGACGGCGAAGGCGCCGCAGCAGACGAAGACGAACGCACGACACGCGCAGCAGATGCAGTTTCCGTTCCGAGAGACATTGGCCCAAGACCCCGTGGTGTTGCGGGCGGGGCCGAGTGGAGGCGCATGCAAGAGGTCGGACGGCGACTGCCGCGATCCTGCCAAGCGACCCACTGGGACACCCCGCCCAGGGACGTTTTTGGTTGTCACGGCAGGTCTCCTGGCTCGCAGGTCTTCGCGTCCGTCCGGTCTTCCCGGGACCTTGCGGTCCCAGTGACGCCACATGGACTTCAGCTCGCCGCTTACAGTTGCGGGGGCAGCGCCGGCATTGCCCGTACTGGAAACTTCGGGCGCACCGGCTTCCCTCTTAGCTCTCGATTTCGCGATTCGAGAGAACCGTGACCACCATATCTAGTAGCCTTAAGCCGATTTGTGTCAACAAATCGTTTCCGCTGCGGTATCGCAATGCTCGCAATTCACAGCCTCGCGCGGACGCCCTTCATCTTCTCCTTCTCTGTGCCGCGCCGTAATTGTCCCGGATTTTGCCCCTCTCTCGCTTGCCCAGGTTCGATCAACTTGCCGCATCGGCGCAAAAGCACTGCGGTTTTGTCGACATGCAGGGCACGTCCCACACCGAAGGAAAGGCGCGTTGCGGACAAGCCGTCCGTTCGCAGATCCGGCAGCCGGCGCCGAACGGCGTCGCGGCCATGGGAGTGGTGATCGAGTCCATCGAATAGACCAGCCGCCTGCGGGCGAAGGACTCGACGGCGCGGTGGTGTGGTCAAACCGAGCCGAGCTCTACGACTTGATCGGGCTTCGGGACTTCGAGGCGCTCGATGCCTCGTTCGTGCGATCCGTTGTTCCGCGCTCCGCGGAATGACATCCGGCTCTCCGACCAACACGATCCGATCCCTCGGGTGACAGGCCGTCCGTGGATTCCGTCCGGATTTGCTGTAGCTTGACGGGCTGCGGTGCCGGTTGGGAAAACCCTCATGATGGATCGAACGTCGAAGTATGTCGCGGCCGTGGTGCAGGCGGGATCCTTTCCCGACGACCCGCTCAAATCCGCATCGAAGGCCGCCGACCTGATCCGGCAGGCCTCGGCGCGCGGCGCCCGCCTGGCGGTCTTCCCCGAAGCTTTTATCGGCGGCTACCCGAAGGGCGCCTCGTTCGGCGCGCCGGTCGGCCTGCGCAAGCCCGAGGGCCGGGAGGCGTTCCGCCGATACTACGAAGCCGCCATCGATCTCGACGGCGAAGCCGTCGGCATCATCGCGGCGGCGACGGCCGAGACCGGCCTGTTCGCCGTCGTCGGCTGCATCGAGCGCGACGGCGGCACGCTCTATTGCACCGCCCTGTTCTTCGACGGCGCGAAGGGCCTGATCGGGAAGCACCGCAAGCTGATGCCGACCGCGGCGGAGAGGCTGATCTGGGGATTTGGCGACGGATCGACCATGCCGGTATTCGAGACGCCGCTCGGACGGATCGGCGCCGTCATCTGTTGGGAGAATTACATGCCGATGTTGCGCATGCACATGTTCTCTCAGGGAATCGGCATTTACTGCGCGCCGACGGCGGACGACCGCGAGACTTGGCTGCCATCGATGCGGCATATCGCGCTCGAGGGCCGCTGCTTCGTGCTGACCGCCTGCCAATACATCACGCGCGGGATGTATCGGGACGGCCACGAATCCGCGCTGGGCGACAGCCCCGACACGGTCATGATGCGGGGCGGAAGCGCGATCATCGATCCGCTCGGGCGGGTGCTCGCCGGGCCGGATTTCTCGGGGGAGACGATCCTCTATGCCGAGATCGACCGCGACCAGATTGCGCGCGGCAAGTTCGATTTCGACGTGACCGGCCACTATGCGCGTCCCGACGTCTTCCAGCTCATTGTCGACGACCGGCCAAAGCGCGCGGTTTCATGCTTTGCGGACCGGCAGGACGGTTCTCCGCTCCGAAGCATGGCAGCCAAGTAGGTTCCTCGCCTGCGTGCCGCGCGGGAGAGCAAGGAGAGGGCGAGCGACCGCCGCTATAGCCAGTTTGGTCGTCGCGCGACGGCGGCATGATCGTCGACATTGGAGTAGGCGTGCGCATGGTGACTTATCCGAAATTCAAGGCTTGCGCGGCCCATGTGGCGCCGGTCTTTCTCGATGCCGACGCCACGACCGAGAAAGCGTGCGATCTGATTGCGGAGGCTGCACGCAACGGCGCCCGATTGATCGCCTTTCCGGAGTCGTTCATCCCGGCTTTTCCGCTTTGGGCCGCGGTCCAGGCACCCATCCACAATCACG
>CAYVBN010000627.1:0-10364 GCA_964449645.1 uncultured Hyphomicrobiales bacterium | reverse complement strand
GCCCCGAAAGGCCGCCGGACGATGGCGGACGGTCGCCGTCATCCTGGCGATCGTTGCGAACGTCGTCGTGCTCGGGCTCCGGCTCGGGTCGTGAGCGCAGGCTGTGTCGTCCGCGGGACATAAGCGAGCGCAAAGCGTCGGATTTCCGCACGTCGTCATCGTGGGGGCCGGTTTCGGCGGGCTTGCCTGCGCCGCAAGCCTCGGCCGCCGCGCCGTGCAGGTCACCGTCATCGACCAACACAACTATCACCTCTTCGTGCCGCTGCTCTATCAGGTGGCGACCGCCGCGCTGTCACCCGCCGACATCGCCCGGCCGATCCGCCGTATCCTGAGCAAGTACAAGAACATCGAGGTCCTGCTCGGCGAGGTGATTGGCGTCGACCGGAAGTTGCGCCGGGTGCAGCTCGCCGACGGTTCGTTCCTCGCCTACGACCGGCTCGTGATCGCGACCGGATCGGAATATTCCTATTTCGGCCATCCCGAATGGGCGCAGTTCGCGCCGGGGCCGCGCTCGATCGAGCAGGCCCGCGAGATTCGCAATGACCTGCTGCTGTCTTTCGAGCGGGCGGAAGCAACCGACGACCCGGCCCGGCGCGACGCGCTGATGACCACGATCATCGTCGGCGGCGGTCCGACCGGCGTCGAGATGGCCGGATCGGTCGCGGAACTGGCCCGCCACGCCCTCGTCCGCGATTTTCGCCATATCGACCCGCGCACGGCGCGCGTCATCCTGATCGAGGCCGGGCCGCGCATTCTCTCGGGCTTCCCCGTATCGCTCTCGAACTATGCGCATGCGGCGCTCGAACGTCTCGGCGTGACGGTCTGGACCGACCGCAAGGTCGAGCGCGTCGACCGGGACGGCGTGGTGGTGGCCGGCCGGCGCATTCCCGCCGGCTGCGTCATCTGGGGCGCAGGCATTCAGGCCTCGCCCGCCGCCCGCTGGCTCGGCATCCCGCCCGATCGCGCGGGCCGCATCCCGGTCGGACCGGACCTCGCCGTCTGCGGTGCGAAGGACATTTACTGCATCGGGGACACGAGCCTGGTGAGCGGGGCGGACGGCCGGCCCCTCGCCGCGCTCGCCCAGGTGGCGAAGCAGGAGGGACAGCATCTCGGCCGGGCGCTCGCCGCCAATCTCGAGCGCGGCGTCCCGATCCCGCCATTCCGTTTCCGCAACCGCGGCGACACGGCGATCGTCGGGCGGCATGCGGCAGTGTTCGACTTCGGCTGGCTGAGGCTGCGCGGCCGCATCGCGTGGATGCTCTGGGCCATCATCCACATTTATCTCCTCATTGGATTCCAGAACCGAATTCTCGTCGGGCTGCAATGGGCATGGCGCTACGTCACCTACGAACGGGGAGCCCGCCTGGTCACGTCGGAGCATCCTCATGCCCGCTGCGGGGGCGCGGGCGTGTCAGCCCCGCTCCCCACGGAGCACGCTGAACCTGCGGAAAAAACGTAAGTGCTCTGCACGTCCGCCAGCGAACCGACCCGCGAATGGCGCGTTAAGCCTTTGGATGAAGCCAAGGTGCGCACAAGGAGCGTTCAATGTGTGACTATAGCCTACATGACGTAGCCTCCCGGCCCGCCAAGGTCGGCGACAAGCTCGTGACAACCGGTTTTCGCAATTCGTTGACCCGGGGATTTGCCTCAATCGACAATCCGCTCGTTGCGGTGTGCCTGCGCCCCGGAACGGAACTCGCGTTCGAGACCGAGGTCGAGTACGACCACCCCTTCCGCCGGCTGCTCCCCCGCTTCGGATTCGGCAAGCTCGGCCAGAAGATGGCCCGTTTCCGCCAGATCAACATGAACCGTCCGCACGTGCACCACGATGCGCTTGAAATGGCGGATGGACGGATCGTGCTGCTCACCCGGCTGTGCGAAGGCCAGCGGGCGACCGTGCTGCAGGTGCCCCCGCAGGCGATGCACGAGGACGCCGAGGAAGCCCGGCATTCGGATGAGCCGGCGTCGATTCGGACCTGAAGCGCGATCCGCACAGGTGGATACCGGTCTTGCGTAAGATCGCGCTCTGATCTTTTCGGCGAATCGCTCACACATCGCCGGATCATGTAGGGTCACGCGGCGCGCCTCAGGTGGTGGGCGCGCCGAAACCATGTGTCGGGATGACGCTTGCGGGCGTGAGTTCAAGTACGAGACCCTCGCACGCCCGCAAGTCGATACCATCGTTTATTTTTTCGCCGTCGCGGTCACCGAAAGCGGACACCAGCACGCGCCCGAACAGCGGCGCGGATGAGAAGGTGACGGCGGCGGGATCGTCCGCGAAGTTGAGGGCGACCAGAATCCGCTCCTCCCCGTACTCCCGCGCGAACAGCATCAAATCCCCCGAGGCGACGATCGGCCGGTAGGAGCCGAACGTGAGCGCGGCGCGGCGCCTGCGCTCGGCGATCAGGCGGAGATAGAGGTTGAGCATCGAACCGGGCTCGCGTTGCTGATTGGCCACGTTCTCCTGCCGGAAGTCCTCGGCCAGCGGGAGCCAGGGCTCTGCCTGCGAAAAGCCCGCATTGGCGCCGGTATCCCACTGCATCGGGGTGCGCGCACCGTCGCGCCCCAGGCCGAGCCCCGGCACGTTGCGCTCGAACGGATCGCGGATGCGCTCGCGCGGAATGGGCACCTGCACCATGCCGATCTCGTCCCCGTAATACATGGTCGGGGTGCCCCGCAGGGTGAGCAGCAGCATGGCGGCGATGCGCGCCTGGTCCCGCCCTACCCGGCTGGCGATGCGCGGGCGATCGTGATTACCGAGGACCCAGTTCGGCCAGCCGCCCGCCGGCAGCGCGCCTTCGTACTCGTCGACCAGCCGGGCGATCGCCCGCGCGTTCCAATGCGTCTCGAGCAGGCTGAAATTGAACGGCAGGTGCGTGCCTTCCAGCTTGCGGCCGTAGTAGGCGACGAGCCGCTCGATCGGCAGGTAGATCTCCCCGATGAGGACCCGATCGGGGAACTCGTCGACTACCCGGCGCAGGCCACGCACGACCGTCTGCACCTCGGGCAGATCGGTCGTGTAGAGCGGCAGCAGGCGCCTGTGCGGCGGCTCACCTTCGCGAAAATCCGGATTGGGCGGATTGTCGCGGAAGTGCTCGTCCTTGAGCAGGTGCCAGAGAACGTCGACCCGAAAGCCGTCGACCCCGCGCCGCATCCAGAAGCGCATCACCTCGTAGATCGCATGGGCGACCTCGGGATTGCGCCAATTGAGGTCGGGCTGAGCCGCCAGGAACGCGTGGTAGTAATATTGACCGGTCTCGGAATCGTACTCCCACGCGGGGCCGCCGAATTCCGACAGCCAGTTGTTGGGCGGCCCGCCGTCGGACGCGGGATCGCGCCACAGGTACCAGTCCCGCTTGCGGTTGTGGCGCGAGGACCGGCTCTCGCGGAACCACGGGTGCTGGTCCGAAGTGTGGTTGGGGACGAGGTCGAGCAGGATTTTCAGGCCGTGGCCGTGCGCGGTCTCGATCAGCGCGTCGAAATCGGCGAGCGATCCGAAAAGCGGATCGATGTCGATGTAATTGCTGACGTCATAGCCGAAGTCGGCCATCGGCGAGGGAAAGACGGGCGACAGCCACACCGCGTCGACGCCGAGCTCCACCAGGTACGGCAGCCGCTCAATGATCCCCCGCAGATCCCCTACCCCGTCGCCGTTGCTGTCCTGAAACGAACGCGGATAGATCTGATAGATCACCCCCCGCTGCCACCAGAGCGCACTCATTTTCCCACTCCCCGTCCCAGATCCGCTTCGGTTGCGGGACGGCCGGCGGAACGAGGCGCAGCACGGCCTCGGTCCGTCGATCAGGCGTGTCCGCCTTCGGCCCGCTCCAGCGCGATCACAACGCCCTCGTCCGGTCGCAGATGGACGGTGCCGTCGAGGGCTTCGCTTCGGTCGAGGCGGGTCGACAGACGGACCTCGCCTCGTCCGCCGATCTCGCAGCGGCGCTCGGCGTGACTGAGGTTGAGCGCAATCAGCAGGTCCAGTTCACCGCAGCGTTTGAACAGCAGGACGCCGTCGTGACAGCGCAGCGGCTGGTAGCGCCCCGCAATGAGCGTGGGCTCCGTCCGGCGCAGCGCGATGAGACTGCGGTAGAGATTGAGCATCGAGCCGGGATCGCGGCGCTCGACGGAGACGTTGTGGGTCTCGACCCCCTCGCCCACTGGCAGCCACGGCTTCCCGCTGGTGAACCCGGCGTTGGGACCTGCGTCCCAGCGCATCGGCGCGCGTTCCGGATCGCGGTTGAGGCCGTATCCGGGAACGAGCCGCTCGAACGGATCCCGCGCCTCTCCGGAGGGAACCGGCACGCCCGTCATGCCGAGTTCGTCCCCCGCATAGAAGAACGGCGTGCCCGGGAGCGTGAACAGCAGCATGGCGGCGTTGCGCGCCTGTTGCGGGCCGAGCCGGCTCGCAATGCGCTTCTTGTCGTGGCCGCCGATCGCCCAGTCGGGCCAGGCGCGATCGGGGATCGCGTTGAGATAGCGATCGATCGCCGCCGCGATCGAATGCGGGTCCCACGCCGTGTCGAGCAGCACGTAATTGAGCGGCAGTTGGAACCGCGGCTTGCGGGTTCCGTAGAAGCGGCCGATCCGATCGGACGAGCCCTGAACCTCGCCAGCCAGGATGCGCCCCGGAAACGCGTCGACGACCCGGCGCAGTTCGCTCAGGTATTCGAGCGTTTCCGGCCGGCCGTCGGTATAGACCCGCTTGAAGCGTTCGGGTGGGGGCGTCTTCTCATCGAAGTCGGGATTGGGCGGATCGTCTCGGCAGAGCGGATCCTCGGCCAGCACCGCGCTCGCATCGACCCGGAACCCGTCGACGCCGCGCCGCATCCAGAAGCGCAGCACGTCGGCCATCGCCTCGCGGACGCGCGGATTGTGCCAATTGAGGTCGGGCTGCTCCTTGAGGAACGCGTGGTAATAATATTGGCCCGTCTGCGGATCCAACTCCCACGCGCTGCCGCCGAAGCGGCTGAGCCAGTTGCTCGGCGGGCCGCCGTCCGGGGCGGGATCGTGCCAGACGTACCAGTCGCGTTTCGGGTTGCTGCGGCTCGCACGACTCTCGGCGAACCAGGGGTGCTCGATCGAGGTGTGGTTCGGAATGAAATCGAGCAGGAGGCGGATGGACCGTCGGTGCAGCGCATCGACGAGGCGATCGAAATCGTCGAGCGTGCCGAACAGCGGATCGACATCGGTGAAATCCGAGACGTCGTAACCGAAGTCAGCCATGGGCGACCGATAGATCGGCGACAGCCACACGGCCCCGATGCCCAGATCCGCCAGGTAATCGACACGGGACAGGAGTCCCGGAAGGTCTCCGAATCCATCGCCGTTCGAATCCTGGAAGGACAGAGGATAGATCTGATAGACGCTCGCCATCTTCCACCACGGAAGACGGGCGGTCTCCGGCTGGCGCTCGGATCGGCCGGTTGAAGCGGCACGCATCGGCGGGATCGCGGGCGGCGCCTCCGTAGGCGCCTGGTTCCCTGTCCTCATCGTCCTTTGCCGAGACATTGCAATGCCCGCCTCCCCCGCGGCTCCGCTTCGAGTCCCGGTGCCGATCTTCATCGCAACGCCGGGCGGAAGCGCGGGTTCCTCCGAGCCGTCGGGCGTCCAGGTCGCCCGAACGCTGCACGCGCCGTGTCGACGGCCTTCACGACGGAAGGGGTGGAACCTTCGGTCGCATGCTTCGTTTGAAAATAAGGTGCTGTGCGGAGTGCTTCATGAAAATTGCCCAGATTGCGCCGCTCGCCGAGAGCGTGCCACCGTTGCTGTACGGCGGGAGCGAACGCATCGTCTCCTATCTCACGGAAGAACTCGTTCGGCAGGGTCACGAGGTGACGCTGTTCGCCAGTGGAGATTCCATTACCGCCGCCGAGCTTGTCAGTTGTTGTCCGCGTGCCCTCCGGCTCGACCCGAAGGTGCGCGACGTGATCCCCTATCACATGCTGATGCTCGACCGCGTGCGCGAGCGCGCGAACGAATTCGACGTCCTGCATTTCCACATCGACCAGTTCCACTTTCCGGTCTTTCATCCGATCGCCAACAGAACGGTCACGACCGTTCACGGACGTCAGGACCTCTACGACCTCAAGCCGCTGTACAGCGGGTTCGCCGAGATGCCGCTGGTGTCGATCTCCAATGCGCAGCGTCTGCCCGTGCCGAACGCGAACTTCGTCGCCACGGTGCCGCACGGCCTGCCGCTCGACCTGCACAGTCCGATCTATGACCCGCGCGGCGGCTACGTCGCCTTCCTGGGCCGCATCTCGCCGGAAAAGCGGCCCGACCGCGCGATCGCGCTCGCGCGCACGCTGGGAATCCCGCTTAAGATCGCCGCCAAGGTCGACAAGGTGGACGAGGATTATTTCCACGAGCTGATCGAGCCGTTGCTCGACGGTCCGGACGTGGAGTTCATCGGCGAGATCAACGAGCGGCAGAAAAACGACTTCCTCGGCGAGGCGCTTGCCCTCCTGTTTCCGATCGACTGGCCCGAGCCGTTCGGGCTCGCCTTGATCGAGGCGATGGCATGCGGCACGCCGGTTCTCGCCTTCCGCAATGGCGCCGTCGACGAGATCGTCGAGGAAGGAGTCACGGGTTGCGTGGTCGAGAGCATGGACGAGGCGGTGCGGGCGCTTCCGCGCGTGCTCACGCTCGACAGGCGCACCGTCAGACGCCGGTTCGAAGCGAGATTTTCGGCCACACGGATGGCGAAGGACTACGTGAACATCTATCGTGCGATGGCGCGCAGCTCCGCGTCGGCCGATCGCGACCGGGAGGCCGTTGCGCTGCCGGCCCGCGAGCGGATCGCCAGGGATGAACAACAGACGTATGTCGATTGAGCCGGCGCCACGCTGGGAAGAGGCGTCGGAGCACGAAACTCCGTTCTACATACCGGCGACCGCCGCCTCGACGCGATCCCGTTGCACGCTCAAGCACGGGGACATGTTCATCGTGGTGGACGGCCACGGGGACATCGGCGCGTCCGCGGGCGGGCCCGACGGGCTGTTCCAGTCGGACACCCGCTTCCTGTCGCATCTCGAGCTGCTGCTCAACGGCATGCCGCCGCTGCCGCTCGGCTCGAACATCCGCGACGACAATTCCCTCATCACCATCGATCTGACCAATCCGGACATCTACTTCGAGAAGGAGAACGTGCTGCAGAAGGATACGCTCCATCTGCTGCGGACGATCTTCCTGTGGCGCGGGATCGCCTATCACCGCCTCAGCGTGCGCAATTACGGCGAACAGCGCATCCAGGCCCAGTTGACCTTCACGTTCGGCAACGACTTCGCCGACCTGTTCGAAGTGCGCGGCATGCGCCGCAAGCGACGCGGCACGTCGGTGAACTCGGTCGTCGGCTCGCAGGGCGTGTTGCTGCACTACGAGGGGCTCGATGCGCGCACACACACGACGATGCTGCGCTTCGAGCCTCCGCCGGACCAGATCTCGACGAGCTCGGCCTCTTATCGCCTCGAGCTCGATCCGGACGAGCACGTCCCCCTGTTTCTGACGGTCGGCTGCGATCAGCCCCCGCAGAAACCGGCACCACCGTTCCTGCGCAGCCTGCGCGCGGCGAGCCGCGAACGCAAAGCCGCGACCAGCGGCGCGGCGACGATCGAAACATCGAACGCGCTGTTCAACGAGGTGCTGTGCCGCGCGATGGCCGACCTCACCATGCTGACGACCGATACGCCGCAAGGACGGTTTCCCTATGCGGGCATCCCCTGGTACTCGACGACGTTCGGGCGCGACTCCCTGATCACCGCGATGGAAACGCTGTGGCTCGACCCGGGCATCGCGCGCGGCGTGCTACGCCGTCTCGCCGCTTTCCAGGCAAACAAACAAGATCTTCTCGCCGACGCCGAGCCCGGCAAGATCCTGCACGAGATGCGGGCGGGCGAGATGGCGGCGCTGCGCGAGGTCCCGTTCGGCCTCTATTACGGCAGCGTCGATTCCACGCCGCTGTTCGTCATGCTCGCCGGCCTCTACGACGAGCGGACGCGGGACGACGAGACCCTGCAGGAATTGTGGCCTGCGATCGAGAATGCGCTCGCCTGGATCGACGGACCGGCCGACCCCGATCACGACGGGTTCGTCGAATATCACCGCGCCACCGAGGAAGGACTGGCCAACCAGGGCTGGAAAGATTCCTACGACGCGATCTTCCACGCCGACGGGAGCCTCGCGCACGGGCCGATCGCGCTCGTCGAAGTGCAGGGTTACGTATGCGCGGCCAAGCGGCTCGCGGCCAACTGCGCCCGGCGGCTCGGATACGAGGCGCGCGCGAGCGAGCTCGCGGCCCAGGCCGAGCGGCTCGCGGCGCAGATCAACGAGGCGTTCTGGTGTCCGGAGATCGACACTTACGCGCTGGCGCTCGACGGCGCGAAGGAGCCGTGCCGGGTCCGCACGTCCAATGCCGGACACCTGCTGTTCACGGGCGTCGCGCCGCCGCATCACGCCCGAACCGTGGCGACCCGGCTGCTCGGACCGGAGTGCTTCAGCGGCTGGGGCATCCGCACCGTCGCAACCAGCGAAGTGCGCTACAATCCGATGTCGTATCACAACGGCTCGGTGTGGCCGCACGACAATGCGCTCGTCGCCGCCGGGCTTGCGCGCTACGGCATGAAACAGCAAGCCGAACGCGTGTTCAGCGGGCTGTTCGAAGCCGCCATGTATATGGAGCTCGAGCGCCTGCCCGAGCTCTTCTGCGGCTTTCGGCGCGAGCGCGGGCGCGGGCCGACGCTTTATCCGGTCGCGTGCGCGCCGCAGGCTTGGGCGAGCGGCGCGCCGTTCTTGCTGCTGCAGGCCTGTCTGGGGCTCGACTTCGATCCGGCGCGCAACGAGGTCAAGTTTCACGCCCCGGCCCTGCCGCCGTTCCTCGATCGGGTGGTCCTGCGGAACCTGCGCCTGCATGCCTCGAGCGTGGATGTCTCCATCTGGCGGCACAATGGCAATGTCTCGCTCGAGGTGCTGCGCAAGCAGGGGCCGATAAAGATCTCGGTCGAGGTGAGTTGAGGCGGGTCATCAGCGGTCGCCGAAAAGACGCGCCAGCGCGCGGCGGATTTCGACCACGGCCGCTTCGACGCTGTAGGGCTTCGCCAGCCAGCCGAGGGGCGTCGCGGCTTCCGCCCGCGCGCGCGTTCCCCGATCGGCTTGGGCGCTGGCGAAAACACAGCGGATCCCGCATCGATCGAAGATGTCGAGCGCCGCATCGACGCCGTCGCGCTCGCCCGCCAATCGGATATCCATGAGAATGAGGTCCGGGCGTTCGGAAAGTGCGAGCTCCAAGGCTTCCGCCGCCGAACGCGCCACGCCCACCACCACGAATCCGGCATCGGCGAGACCGGCCTCAAGCTCGGTCGACAGAAGATAGTCATCCTCGACAACGAGGATGCGCACCCCTCCGCCAGCGCCTCCACCCCGATTCCCGCACGGCGACCGGACGGGCGCGAACCGGCCAGCGATCCGCGAACTCATCAGCAGCACGGGCGGAATTGTCTGGAATCAGAACGGTCGGCCGCCCCGCTCTCACCCACGGGGAAAACGAACCGCACAGCGCGCCCCAGGCGTTCGAACGACGTCAAAACTCCCTCCGAGCTGATGCGACAATCCCCGGACGAGGCCGAGTCCCGAGGAGCGCTTGCGCCCCGCCCCGGGATCGAAACCAGGCCCGTCGTCCTCGACGTACAACGTGAATGCATCGGGACCTTCGGACAGGCCCAGCTTGACGTGTCCGTTTCCATTTCCGTTCACCCCATGCTTCACCGCATTCGCGAGCAGCTCGTTGGCGATGAGGGCCAGGGGCATGGCCGAGTCGTTCGGCAGGTCGCCCGACGCCGTCTCGATCTCGATCTCGACGTCGCCGCCCAGGAGCGGTCGATGCCTGGCGCAGAGGGACTGGAGAAAATCTTTCGCACTGAAGCTCGCCGGGGTATCGGATTCGTAGAGCACCTGTTGGGCGCAGGCCATCGCGGCCATGCGTCGACTGACGTCCATGAGAACCGACTTCGCTGCCGCATTGTCGGTTTCGCGTTGGGCAGTGCGCAGCAGCGCGTACAGCATCTGCATGTTGTTCTTCACGCGATGGTTCAGCTCTTCGAGCAGGAGTCTCTGACGCTCCTCGGCCTCCTTTCTGGCGGTGATGTCGACCAGCATGTTGACGGCGCCGATCAACGCGCCGGACGCGTCCCGTAGAGGAGTGGGATATGGAAGAATGGGAATGCGCTTTCCGTCGGGCCGTTCGGCCACGGCTTCGGCGCCTCTCACCGGGCGGTTCTCCTTCAGGGCGACGGCCATCGGGCACATGTCGTGCGGCATCGGCCGGCCGTCCGGCCAGCAGAGCCGCCTGGTGACGCACCATCGGTCGA